>JAZSDA010000056.1:0-17277 GCA_045530955.1 Candidatus Gastranaerophilaceae bacterium | reverse complement strand
GAGTTTTTACTTGTTTTGATAATTACTTTCTTGATAGATTCAGGGTTGATTATTTATTTATATATGTTTGGAGATAAATCATCTCCTGGAATTATAATTACGATAATACTTTATAATTTGTTCTCTGGTGGTGGTATTATTACACCATTTCTTATATTATTTGTATTTTCAAAACTTAATAGTAACCTGATTTGTGATTAAATATACAAGGTTGTATCAATCATTGCAACGTTATAGTAAATTGATTAATAATAACTATTTGGTAGATGCAAAAGAAGAAAAATATGATATCGAAGATGTTGTTTTAAAAGGAGGAATAACTAAATATCATTTTATTTGGTCTGCAAAAAAGGGTGAAAATACTTGTGATGAGTGTAAAGAACTAGATGGGCAAATCTTTGACTTTTATGAGGAAGTTCCAGAAAGACCTCATCCTAATTGTAGATGTAAGGTAAAACTTGTTAAAAAAATTGTTACTAGTGAATATGGTCATTTATCATCTTGGAATGTTCAAGCAGGACAACGAATCAATCAAGGGCAAGTCATAGCAACCTCTGGTAGTACAGGGCATTCTCAAGGTCCGCATTTGCACATAACAATTAGGGAAGGTGCATATAAAGGTACACCTGTTAATCCGAATAAATATATAGATTACTAGTTGGTTTATGTTTCTCTATTTGTTTTATGTATTTTTCAACTACTTTGATTTTTTTATTTTGGTAAATTATAATTTTTTTTAGTTTATTTTGATTTACGTTATTATATTCAAAATATGGAATTAAGATTTTATAGTATGGATTTGAACTATCTGTTTCAATAGCATTATATTCCTTTGTTAAGTATTTTTCTGTTGTTATTTTCAGAAGTTCAGCATATAAGTCTAAATCAGAAGATGGTATATGAGTATCAGGTATAAGTGCTAATTTTGTGTAATCTTCAACGTTGAACCCTTCTTTTAGAATTTTATCACGTAAATTTTTTGCATATTTAACATCCTTGTCGATATTCTTAATAATTTTGGGATATTCTTTATCAATAATTTGTTCCATCTCTTGTTTGTATTGCATATTTAAAGGTGTTGGAAAAGGAAATTTTTCTGCACAAGCAGGATGTACTGAAAATAATAAAATATACAAGGTTGTAATTATTTTTTTAATCATAAGTTTATTTTAAATATATTTTAAACATTATGCAAGATTTAAGTTTTTTTTACAAAAAGTCAAGGGGGTAAATGTATGTAATGGTTTAACTTGTTTGGTTTTCATTTAAAAAGGAGCTTTTAGCTCCTTTTTATTTTACAAATTTACTTCTTCCATTGTGTACATAGTGTATTGAACTGTTGCAGGGATTTTTCCATCGCCACCTTTCACAAATAATAGTGGGAATAAGAAAATCCAACCAACATGTGCCCAATATCTGCCCTCTCCTTTATCTCTAATATTTCCACGAAGAGGAATAGGGTCATTATCATTAGTTATTAATTGGAAATTTGTTAATTCCATTTCTCCTGGAATTCCTAGGATAAAATTGTTTTTCAATTTTGCAACTTGTGCAGTCACTTCTGTCCCTTGTTTTACAACAACATTTCCATTTACTTTAACTGGTTGAGCTACTTCAAATGTTACTGTTTCACCTTGTTTTAAGTTATCAGCATTTAGTTCTTGAACTGGTTTCACAGGAATAGCTTTTCCTTCTGGTAAAACAATAGCTGATGCTTGTAAGCTAATAAATGATAAACATAATACTAAACTAATAATCTTTTTCATATTCTTACCTCCAAAAACCAAATTATACAAAATTTTTCATTATTTTTCTATCTAGCCATTTGACTATATTTTATTGTCTAGGCTTTATCAATCAATGTTCATTTGTATGAACTATTGTATTGAATAAAAGTTGTAATATCAACATATAGTTCACAAATATGAACAAGTATGAAGTTATGACTAATAAAGAGTTTAACAAGTTAATTTGCCAAAGAATTTTATCGTTGCGTAAGGAACGAAATTTGACGCTCGAAAAATTAGCGTACCAAAGTGGAATATCAAAAGGTGGCTTGAGTGAAATTGAGAGAAATATGAAAGAACCTAGAGCTTATACTATTTTAAAAATTTGTACGGGCTTAGGAATTACAATGAATGAATTTTTTGCATTTAAAGAGTTGGATGAATTTACAAGTAATATTTAAAACATTTTGTTTAAAATTTGTAAACAATTTGACAAAATATCATGACAAAGAAATTTGATTAATTTATTATCTTTCATGAATTCGGAGGCAGAATGTTAAAAGATATGATAGATAACAAATCAAATTTTGACTTATCGACAAAAAGTGCATTCTCTAGTGAAAACGATACTTTTACATCTCGTTCTTTTGCAGCTTTACTTGCAAAAAACAGTGTGCCTTCTTCTCACAAAAGAATTGCTGACAACTATCTTATTATTAAAAAAGTTTTCAAATTCCAGGCATGTATGAGCAGAATTTCTAACGTTGAAAAATCTATGTTAGAAAAATATGATTTTAACATTTTGGAATTTACAACAATGAAGCAAATGTATGACGAATTAAGACTATTACAACAATGGTCAACTTCTGAGGATGCAGTGCTTAGGGATATGTCTGATAATATTTTACTTATCAGAGTTAAGGAATTGAAGTTCTTGGAAGCAAGCCGTTATGCTTCAATTTCTAATGAAATTTATAATGGCTACAAAGCATTGGATCAATACTTAAAAGAAATTAGTAAGTTCCAATCTGTTCAAACTCTTAGAACTTTGAACTAAATTTTTTTAAATACTTAAACATACATACGCAACAAAAAAAGAAGATTTAATTAAAAATCTTCTTTTTTTATTCTTTTTCTTGTTGGTAGCCAAATGTTTTTAAAACTTTGTCTTTTTTACGCCAATCTTTTTCAACTTTTACTTGGAGTTCTAAGAAAACTTTTTTCTCAACGATTTTTTCTAATTCTAAACGTGATTCTGTTCCAATTTTTTTGAGTAAACTTCCGCCTTTACCGATTAGAATACCTTTTTGGCTTTTGTGTTCGCAATAGATTATTGCTGAAATCTTATCGATAGTTTCTTCTTCTTTGTATTTTTCGACTTTAACTGCAACAGAATGAGGAATTTCATCTGATGTGTTTAATAAGATTTTTTCTCTGATGATTTCTTCTGTAACATCACGCATTGTTTCTTCTGTTACGATGTCTTCTGGGTAAAGTGCTTCCCCTTCTGGTAATTTTTTATAAATGTTTTTGATTAGTGTATCGATATTTCTGCCTGTTTTTGCTGAAATTTTTACAACAGGTAAGTTTGTATCAAATAACGTTTTATAAGTTAATAAATTTTCTTCCACTTTTTCGGGTTTTTTAATTTTATCAACTTTATTCATAACAATAATAATAGGGATTTCTGTTTGCAAAATGTTTTGTGCAATCCATTTATCCCCTTTCCCTGCAGGATCAGAACCATCTACCAAAAACAAAATTACATCTGCATCAGGAACTGCAACTTTAGCCTCATCAAGTAGGAATTCGCCAAGTTTGTTTAATGGTTTGTGAACCCCTGGGGTGTCGATGAAAACGATTTGGCCCTCTTCGTTTGTTAAGATGCCTTTAATTCTTTTTCTTGTTGTTTGGGCTTTGTCTGTTGCAATAACGATTTTCTGCCCTAATATCTGATTTAAAAGGGTAGATTTACCTACGTTTGGACGTCCTATTATTGCTACAAATCCGCTTTTCATAAAGATATTGTAACATAAATTTTATTTTTTTTTAATAAAGTGGCAAAATTTTTTACTCTCAGGTATTATATAAATGTAATGTGTAGTTGTTAGATTTAACGTAGGACATGGGAAAAAATAAAAGAAATATAATCATTGCAGCAACTTTAGCTATGTTATTTACTAGCTTTAATCCTGCAATAGCAGATAGTTTAAGTAATTTGTTACAGATGGATGTAAAAAAATCATCTGCAGCAGATACTGTTGACGTTACATTCTACACTACTGGAGAGGCTTCAAATTCTGTTGTTACAAGAAAAGCTAATAACAGATATGTTGTTTTACTACCAAATACTTCAAGCACAGCATCTGTTGCACCAAGTATTGGTGGGGTAAAAGATTTAATTACTGATGTTGAGGTAAAACACGTTAATGATGGTATTGGTGGTTATACCAAAGTAACTTTTGGTACTACAAAACCTATCAATATCAAAACTCACATGAAAAAAACTAATCCTCTAACTCAGGAACAAAAAGATTCTCAAGCAATTATTGCAAAAAATAATACAGTTGCTAAAGCTGCAGCTGAGCAACCAAAAGCACAAGCTACTCAGTCTGCTCCAAAAGAAACTCCAAAAGCAACTGCTAACACTACACAAACAAAGCCTGCAGCTCAGGCAACTACACAACAAACATCTACTCCAAAGGTTACACCTGTTTCAACTCCGAAAGCTCCAACAGTAGCTTCAACACCAAAAAAAGAAACAGCAAAACCAAAAGTTGAACAAAAAGTTCAACCAAAAGCAACAACTCAACCAAAAGCTGAGCCTAAGGTTGAAACAAAGCCACAACCAAAAGTTGCGACTACTCAATCTACATCTCAAACTTCGTCAAATTCTCATACTCCAAAAATGAAATTTGATGCAAATGGTAAACGTGTTATTGATTTAGAACCAAGAGTTTCACACAGTATTGTTGTTGAAAAACCTGTTGTCCCAACAGCTAGTGTTGATCCAATGTTTGCAGTTGAAGAACAACCTGTTCAAATTGATGCAGTAGCTCCAGTTGTTGCAGATACAGCGGTTGAAGCTCCAGTATCAGCACCAAGCAAATCATCTCATCACATGCCTGTATGGATTTTATTTGCAGGTGGTGGCGTTGCGTTGTTGGGTATTTTGTACTTGATGTATGATGCAATGAAGCACGCTAACGAAAAAGATCAATCAAGACTTGAATCTTTCTTCAAACTTTCATCACAAAGTGCTGCAAAACGTCGCAGACGTGAGTATTATGACATTGCTAACAACAAAGACTTAAGTTGGCAAGAAAAATACAAAATGTATGTTGAAAAAGAAGAAAAACGTAATCCTAAAAAAGATGAATCTGCTATGTCATATATTACTGATATGTCAGGTTTGAAAAAAGCCATTGTTGAGCCAGAAGTTCAGCCAGAACAATCTGTTCAAGAAGTTGCATCTGCACCAAAAATTGAACTAAAACCTCAACCGATTATTAAATCACACGAAGAAGTGGTTAAGGAAAAATTACAAGCAAAAATTTCACAAATGGAACACTCTTTGGCACAAACTCCAACACTAAAAGAGCCTGAAGAAGTTTCAAATGAAGTTAAGTCAGAAGACAACGCAATTACAAGTAAAATTTCAGAAATCAAATTGAAGTCTTTCTCAAAACCAGTGAGCTTAAAAGAAACTCAAAGATCTTTAATTGAAGAAGACAAAAAGATTTCCAGAAATAAATCTTACCAAGAAGGTCGTTTTGTAAAACTTAGCAACTCACCTTTGAGTGTAAACAGACGTAAATCAGGAGCATCAAAATTAGCGATTTCTGATTTATTAACAACAGGTAGTAAGTATTTGACAAATAATGGGGAAATGAAAATGAGCAAGGAAAATGAAAACTATTTAGTATCTTCTTTGAATGAGTACATCTCACTTTTGGATTCAGAAGCTACATCAACAGCAACAGTATCAAGAAATTCAGTTGCAGACACTTTATCACAAGTTAAATCATCATCAGCACAAGCAATGAGCCGTTCAGGTGTAAGTAACCCTATTTCTAGAGGTTCTAACCCAATGACTAAAAATGCTAGTCCTGCGACTTATATGAATGGTTTAATCGTTAAATCAGGTTACAATATCGATTCTGAAAAAGGTTTCTATGTTGTAAATATTGATGGTGTTTCAGCATTAGTTGGAAGAATTAAAGACAATATTTTTGTATTGAAAAAATTCGATCAAGTTGTTGACAAGCCTATCCAAGTAAGACAAGACCACGGAAGCGTTTATATCGTTAGAGTTGGCGGTTTCAAATGCTTGGTAGATGTTTCAAAAGACAAAATGGGAACACTTATCGAAATTTAGAATTTAGATAATGCTTAAAAAATTTATTTTACTTGTTTGTTTAATAATAGGAGCGAGTTTGCTTTGCTGTTTGAATTTTGACAGGAAAGCACCGCAAAAAGTCAATATACAATTTTCATCATGGGGTTCAGAATCTGAAATGAGGATTTTGAAGCCCATTTTGATTGAGTTTGAAAAACAAAACCCTGATATTAAAGTTGAGTTTTTACATATTCCGCAGAATTATTTTCAAAAAATTCACTTGCTTTTCGCTTCTAACACTGCACCTGATGTGATTTTTATGAATAACCAATATTTGCCAATCTATGCAAACGCAGGAGTTTTGGAAGATTTAACCCCTTATCAAAATGATTTGGAACTTGATAGGTTTTATCCAAAATCAGTTCAAACGTTGAGTTGGGAGGGTAAAGTTTATGGTGTTCCAAGAGATATTTCTAACCTTGTGATTTATTATAATAAAAGTCTTTTTGACAAAAGTGGGGTAAGTTATCCTAAAAAAGGTTGGAGCTATGATCAGTTTTTGGATACTGCTAAAAAGTTAACCAACGCTCCTGAAATTTTTGGGATTTCGTTTGAAGAAGAACCTTTGTTTTATATGCCTTATTTGATGACTTTCGAAGTTGAGGGAGTTCCAAGGTTTGAAGATGAGAGGGTTCAAACGGCATTAAAAAATTATGCAGATTTAAGACATAAATATAAGGTTGCACCGCTTAAGGAACATTCAGCAAGTGCGACAATGGCACAAATGTTTTTGCAAGGTCGATTAGGAATGTATATTTCTGGAAGATGGATGAGTCCAAAATTCAGAGAGGATGCCAAATTTGATTGGGATGTTGTGGAATTTCCAGGGATTGTGCCGATGGATGCGTCTGGTTGGGTTGTGGCAAAAAGTTCTAAACATAAAGCGGAAGCACTTAAGTTGGTTAAATTTTTATCTTCAAGTGAGAACTTGAAAGAGTTTACAAAAAGTGGACTTGTTGTGCCTGCAAGGGTTGATGTCGCACAGAGTGAAGCGTTTTTAGACGGACAGAAACCACAAAACGCTAGAGTGTTTTTAGAGGTAATCGAAACATCAAAACCAACACAAACAACAACCGATTACCGCCAAATCCTTGACACCCTCAAAACCAAAGCTGAGTATGTGTTGAATTAATGGTGAATCTTTTCAAAATGTAAATAAAATGTCTTAATATATTATTTATGCTATAATTCTTCTTGAGAAAGTTGTTTGTATGATAGACATAAAAAGATTAATTACTTTATTAGGCTTTCAGCCTAAAGATGGTGTTGTTGGAATATATGAAAAAAAATATTCACAGCACAATTATTCTATTGAAATAGATTTCAATAGAAAGCAAATCGGCTATGGGAAGGTTATAGGTGCTGATTGCAAAACAACACAAAATTTTTCTCAAGATGAGAATTGGGTTGTCTTAGAGTGCGTTGATAGGCTTTTAGAGAAAGGTTATCAACCACAAAATATTATTTTAGAAAAAACTTGGGCAGCAGGTCATGGAACTTCTGGCAGGCTTGATATATGCGTTACTCGTGATGACGGTTCTGAATATCTCTTAATTGAATGTAAAACCTATGGTAAAGAATTTGAAAAAGCTGTTTCAAAGCTAAACAAAGACGGCGGTCAATTATTCACATACTTTAAATTTAGCAACAAAGCTGATGTTATTATGCTTTATACGTCAGAATTGCAAGGCAATGAATTTGTATACAAAAATGAAATCGTAAAAATTGAGGATGATTACAGAAGCGGTGATGTAAAAGATTTTTATGAAAAATGGAATAAATTGACAAAAGATAATGGTATATTTGATTCTTGGGTTGAGCCGTACTGTTTTGAAAGTAAAGCATTGGTTAAGAGCCAATTAAAACCAATAAATCAAGAAGATTCAAGTTTTATTTTTAATCGTTTCCTTGAAATTTTAAGGCATAATGTTGTTTCTGATAAAGGTAATGCATTTAACAAGATATTCACTTTGTTTTTATGCAAAGTTTATGATGAAACATCAAAACAAGATGATGAAGAACTTGATTTTCAATGGAAAGAGGGTATTGACGACCATGTAAAATTCCAGTTGCGTTTAACTGATTTATATAAAAATGGTATGGAAGTATTTTTATCAAGAATAGTTAGTGATTTTAATGAAGATGAATTTGAGAATAAATATAAAAATTTATCACAAGAAGTAAAAGATGAATTACTAAAAGAAATCAATACATTAAGACTTGAAAAAAATAACGAATTTGCAATAAAAGAAGTTTATGACCACGATTCTTTTGTTGAAAATGCGAAAATTGTAAAAGAAGTTGTGGAATTATTACAAGGATATCGTATTAGGTATAATAAAAGACAACAGTATTTGTCGGATTTTTTTGAATTATTGCTTACAACAGGTTTAAAACAAGAAGCCGGACAGTTCTTTACACCTGTTCCTATTGCTCAATTTATAATCAAAAGTTTGCCATTAGAAAAAATTGTTGATGAAAAATTGAAACAAAAGAATGGTGAGTTGTTACCATATATGATAGATTATGCAGCGGGTTCAGGACATTTTATAACTGAATATCTACATGAAGTTCAAAGTATAATCGATAAAAAAGATGCTAAAAAATATATTGATAAAACTTCAAGACGTATAAAAAATTGGCAAATTGACCAATACGATTGGGCTACGGAGTATGTTTACGGTATAGAGAAAGATTACAGACTTGTTAAAGTAGGTAAGGTCGGTTGTTATTTGCATGGTGATGGTTTGGCCAATGTTATTTTAAGTGATGGTTTAGGCAACTTTGTAAATACAAAAGATTACAAAGGTAAATTAAAAAAAGATAATGAAGATAACTTAAAAGACAACCAACAATTTGATATACTTTTGAGTAATCCCCCTTATTCGGTATCAGCTTTTAGGCAAACAACAAGAGATTATTACACAGAAAAAGATTTTGATTTATATGAAAAATTAACAGATAATAGTTCTGAAATTGAATGTTTGTTTGTTGAAAGAACAAAACAACTCTTAAAAGATGGCGGTGTTGCAGGTATAATTTTACCGAGTTCAATTCTAACTAATACTGGAATTTATACAAAAACAAGAGAATTGCTTTTAAAATATTTTGAAATAGTTGCGATAACTGAACTTGGTTCAAATACATTCATGGCAACAGGAACAAATACTGTTGTGTTATTCTTACGAAGAAGAAATAATTACGAGTGTATAAATCTTGAAAAATCTGTTGTGAATTTTATTAAAAATCAAGCAGATGTAACAATTAACGGAATTGAAACACCTATTCAAAAATATGTTAATTATGTTTGGGATGGTTTAACTTTTGATGATTATTTGACTTTGTTAAATAAAGAACCAAATGAAAAAGTTAAAAACCATGATTTATTTAAAGAATATTCAAATAAAATTAAATTGGATAAAGAATTTTGGAATAAAGTAATTGAACTTGAAAAAGAAAAAATTTATTACTTTATTCTTGCTTATCCTCAAAAACTTGTAATAGTCAAAACTGGTGAAAAAGATGCCGAAAAGCAATTTTTAGGTTACGAATTTTCAAATCGCAGAGGCTCTGAGGGTATCCATCCAATACAGAGAAATAAGACTATTGATGAATGTACGAAACTGTTTGATATAAATTCATTTGATAATCCGCAAAAAGCAAGTACCTACATTTATAAAGCATTTGAAAATGATTTTGATTTTAATATTGATGAAACACTAAAAGATAATGTTTCTAGAATTAAGTTATTAGATTTGATGACTTTTGATAGAACCGACTTTGAAAAAAATATTAATTTGAATTCTAAAAAAAAAGTAAAAATTGAAAGTAAATATGACATTATAAAGGTAAAAGATATTTGCGAAATTGGGAGAGGGAGGGTTATCAACAAGAAAGAAATTGAAGAAAATAAAGGTGAATATCCTGTGTATTCATCAAAATCTATGGATGAGGGTATATTAGGAAATATTAATTCTTATGACTTTAATGGTGAATATGTAACTTGGACTACTGACGGTATTTATGCTGGTAGCGTATTTTATAGGAATGGTAAATTTAATTGTACAAATGTTTGTGGAACTTTAAAAGCAAAAAATAATAGTATAAATATGAAATATTTATCTGTTATATTACCACAATTTACCTCTGATTATGTTGTAAGGGTTGCAAACCCGAAATTAATGAACAATGTAATGGCTGAAATAAAAATACCGCTTCCACCACTTGAAATTCAGCAAAAAATTGTTGATGAAATTGATAAAATTGAAAAAATAAACATAAATAATAAGTTAAAAATCAAAGAATATAGACATGAAATTTTTGAAATAGTTAATAATGTAAAAGCAAAAAAATTAAAATTAAAAGAAGTTGCTCTACTAATTACAAAAGGTTCATCTCCAAACTGGCAAGGTATTAATTACATAGATAAACCTGGGATATTATTTATAACGAGCGAAAATGTAAGAGAAAATTATTTAGATTTGACATCAAAAAAATATTTAGAAGATAAATTTAATAAAATACAAGCACGTTCTATTCTTAAAAAGGGTGATGTGCTTGTAAATATTGTGGGTGCTTCAATAGGTCGTGCCGCAATATATAATCTTGATATAGAAAATGCAAATATAAATCAGGCGGTATGTCTTGTAAGACTAAATAAATTGATGAGTCCTAAATACGTATCGACTTTTTTAAATTCTAATACGGCACAAAAAATGTATAATAGTATGAAAAAAGAAGTTGCAAGGGCTAATCTAAGTCTTGAAAATATTTCAGATATTATACTTCCAGTCCCACCCCTATCTGACCAACAAAAAATCGTCTCGCAAATTGAACAACTTGAAGCTCAAATTGCGCAAGCTCAAGCAATAATTGACGATTCAAAACAACAAAAACAAGAAATTTTAGATAAATATTTAAAATAGTTTTACCCCTAGCCATTCAAGGCTTTTAGGATTTCCATTATGCAGAAGTAGTGGCAAGTCGCACCTGCGATTACGAATAAGTGCCACACGCAGTGCATATATCTTTGTTTTAGGTGGAAGAAAATACATCCGCTTGAATAGAACAACCCACCCAATAACAACAACCAAACCGCTAAGTGGCTTGCGTTATGCCAAATTGAATAGAACAAAAATACTGACAACCAACCCATCACCAAATACAAACCTGTTGAAAGGTATTTGAATTTCAGAGTTAGGCAAGAGTAAATTATTCCAGAAATCGCCAAGTACCAAGTCATCGCAGTTAAAGCAACTGATAATGGAAACGATACTGTCAAAAGTAAAATCGGTGTATAAGTTCCTGCAATTAGCATATAAATCGCACTTCTATCTAGTCTTTGGAAAACTTTTTTTGCGGTTTTGTGCACCATCGCATGATATAGGGTTGAGGCTTGGAAAAGGATAAATAACATTGAGCCAAATACCGCAGTCGATGCTGCCTGAAGTGTGGTTTTGGAGCTAACCGAAAGCATTACGATAGCATAAATTGATAATAACGCCCCAATTGAGTGTGTGAAAGCGTTTATAAATTCCTCTTTCGGTGTATATTTAATTTCTTCAGCCATTTTCTTAACCCCTAATTTTCTTTTGATTTTATTATATAAAAATGGAGCTCTCATGCAAATAAAATTTTAAAAAACATTACAAAGGAGGAAAGTTAAATATAATCAGACGCTGGGAGTCGAACCCGTAGGTATATAATTCAAATATATTCTGTCTTTTCGGAATTCTCCTTGTGAACCCATATTGTTTTTTATTTAAGATTTTAAAATCAAACTACCAGTAATTTGATTTTGCATATTAGCATTGTAGCGAACTTTTTTAGGCTTTTCAATATTTTTGTTAATCACTTTGGCAAAAATTTGCCATGATATAACAGAACAACATCTTAAACAGATTTTTGAGGCTATTAGAAACTGAAAATCATTGATTTTTCGTTCAAATTAGCAAGGATTTTATGAAGAAATGTAAATGTCATATTTGCCAACAATAACAAGCACTTTGGCTATTGGAATATTTTATTGGAATATTTTCTATTGAAAAATTAATTCAACAGAGTTATCATACATGCATAAGTTAATAATAGTACAAAATCCTGAGGAGGTAAAGCTTTATGACAGCATTTGACGGTGAAACAATTGAATTGAAATTAGAAAAATATTTTCCTTTATTGAAAGAAATGGCTTTTGATTCTTTTAATGAGTATAAAGATATATGTGCAGAAAAAATTACACCTTATTCCGCTACAACAAGAGCACTAATGGTTAGAGACCATTTTAAAAAGCGTTTGCTTGCTTCCGAAATATTTGACAACGAAACTAATTTACTTGAAGAAGTTGATAATACTTTCTACATGCACTTGGAAGGGTATCCCATAACATTTAATAAACTGAATAAAGATAAGAAAAAGAGCAAATTCATTGATAACTGTAGTATGAATTTTTCATGCAATTTTGAGCAAAAATCTTTGTTTCCGATGCAGATGGCCGTCAACAGAAATCAAGTATCAAAAGAGACTCCGTTGACTTTTGGATATATATTAAATAAGATAGGTACGGAGATTATAGGTCTGTATTTAACCTATCAAATTGGTAAAACGGTGTTATGGTATAAGAAAATTGAAATTGTTATACCTATGCCTAAACAAGATAATGATGATAAGAGACACATCAGAAGAGTAAAATAAATGAGTACTTGCATTGAATATGAAAAGGTAACTTTAGCACGGGAATTTAATCGACTTACTCAAAAAGAATTGATGGACGCATTAAAAAGAAATGGTGCTATTGTATCGCAAGGTGAAATTTCTAAAATTGAATTAGGACAACGTAAAGAAATATCAGAAGGTTTATTAAACTCTCTTTCTGCTGCACTTGATTTTCCTGTCGAGTTTTTTACTACACCTACAAATAAAGAAAATGTGAAAGGTGGGTTATACCGTAAAAAACAATCTCTAAAGAAAAAAGACCAGGATTATATTGAAGCAAGTGTTAATATATTCAAAGACGTATACATAAGCTTATTAAATTTTGTAGAAATTATAAAAACTGATATACCGTATTATTCGCCGGTTTCAGATTCTCCAACTAATATAGCAAGAAAATTAAGAGAATATTGGGATGTAAGCGGTGTCTTAGATAACTTAATAGACTTACTTGAAAACAATGGTATAGTTGTTAGTTATATTGATATTGATGATGACAAGTTTGACGGATTCTCTTGTTTCTTTGATAAGAGTTATTTTATTTTTATTAATTCACGATTGTCGGGTGATAGATTAAGATTTACAGTAGCACATGAATTAGGGCATATAATTATGCAACATGTTGATTTTATGAATCCCAAATGCGATGAAGAAGCAAATGAGTTTGCGTCTGAATTTTTGATTCCTGAAAAAGAAGCATATAAAGATTTGGTTAATCTCACGTGTGAAAAAGCTTATTATTTGAAAAGTAAATGGAAGGTTTCAATGGCAGCATTAATAAAAAAAGCCGCTGATTCTAACGCAATAACTCAGTCAAGATATAAATCTTTAATGGTACAAATGAGCAAAATGGGGTATAGAAAAAAAGAACCAAATCCCATTGCAAAAGAAAAACCAACACTTTTTAAAGAAATAGTTGATGTTTATATGAAAAAAAGAAACATGGAAAGTATAGAAGATGTTGCAAGAGCAGTTAATATTGGAATAAAAGTATTTAAATCATTTTTTTATAATCCATTTAATTCTTCAAATATCCGTTTAGTCTAAAAATAAACCATATATTACAATTACTACATAATTAAAAAAATATAAAAGTTTGTGTTATAATTGGTCTATAAAAAGTTTCGCAAAGGAAATAAAACAAGACCAATGAAAAAGAATGAGTTATTGACAGTTAGTGATGTTGCTAAAAAATTAAAGGTAACAACACAATATATAAGAAGTTTAATAAGAGAAGATAATCTAAAAGCTACTATGATAGGCTCTCAATGGCTTATTGATAGTAAAGATTTAAACCAATATATTAAAGATAATGATGTTGTAATTGAGCCGGACGACCATAAAAGAATCGCAAAAGATATCCCAGATATTGTTGCATTAAGCTTTTTTTCAGGTGCAATGGGACTTGATATTGGTATGAAAAATGCAGGCATTAAAGCAATGCTAGCATGTGAATTTAATAAAGCATGCAGATTAACTATTGCAACTAATGAGCCTGAAATGGCTTTAATTGGTGATATTGAAAAATATAGTGCAAAAGAAATTTTAGAATATGCAGGTGTACCAAAAGGAAGAAAAGTTGATGTTATTTTCGGCGGTCCTCCCTGTCAAGCATTTAGTACAGCCGGAAATCGTTTAGGTTTTGATGATTCAAGAGGTAACGTATTTTTAAAATATTTAGATATTGTAGGCGAAATAAAACCTACTTATGTTGTTATTGAAAATGTAAGAGGTTTATTATCTGCAGAATATCCTTATAAAGATATTGAACAACCTATTAAGGGTGGGGCAATGCTTATTATTCTCGAAAAGTTGAGAAGTTTTGGTTATAGCGTTTCATTCAATTTGTATAATGCCGCTAATTTTGGGGCGCCGCAAATAAGAGAACGTGTTGTTATTATTGCAAAATTAGGTAAGAATAAAGTGCCGTATTTAAAACCTACAAATTCAAACGAAGAAATGTATGGTCTTGCTCCGTGGAAAACCTTATCAAATGCAATAAATAATATACCAAAGGACACAAAACATCATTATATTGAATTTCCAGAAAAAAGATTAAAATATTATCGAATGCTTAAAGAAGGTCAATATTGGAAAGATTTACCACCTGAAATACAAGTTGAAGCAATGGGTAAAAAACTTCAATTAGGTGGTGGCAAAACAGGATTCTTGCGCAGATTATCTTTTAGTAAACCTTCCCCAACACTTGTAACAAACCCTACAATGCCTGCTACAGACCTTGCTCATCCTGTTGAAAACAGACCTTTAAGTGTTGAAGAATATGCAAGCATACAAGAATTCCCACAAGATTGGAAAATATGCGGCTCTATTCTCGACCAATACAAACAAATAGGTAATGCTGTACCTATTAAATTAGGTGAAGCAATAGGCAGAGCAATACTTGATGATATGAATGGAAATAAATATGTAATATTTAATTTTCCATTTTCAAGATATAAATTAACAGATGAAATATCGTGGGAAAAAGATATAAGAAATAGAATTGAAAAAATCAAAAATAAAGAGAATTCTATTTGTCACATACAATCTGCTTATTCTCAGCAGCAACTTTGCTTACAAATGTAATATAAGCTTCTTCGGATAAATTACATTTCTTTGTAGAAGAATTATTAGCATTTATAATTTCATTCAAACTTTCCCATTTATAAGCAGGGAAACAAATACCACCTTGTTTACTTGTGCCAAGTCGATACCACTTTTTAATTTCGGTACCCTCTCTTATAGCACTGCTTGAACTGTTTTCAGTATTGTTTTTATTCTTAACTTGAAGATATATTGAACCATCTTCACTACAAAAATCAACGGCACGAAGAATATTTCCTTTACACCATAACCAACCAAATTCACGAACATTTATTGCTATGTATTCTTCCAATAAATCACCTTGAATATTTTCGGCAGACATAAATAAATTATGATGGCGTTCTTGTGCATTTGCTTCACTTGAACTTGCATTTGTTGCTATTTCTACAAGTTTCTTTACTGCAGGATCAGAACAAGAAGATTTAGGATTTGCTATATGTTTGCTTGGCATATTTCCTTCTGCGTCAGCATAAGATTTTACCCACCTCTCAATATATCTTTCATAAGAAATCTCACTACCTAGATTTATTGAAGGAAACCTATCTTTATCGTTTAATGCAATATTGAAAATAATGTCTAAATCATTTGAAACATTATATATGTCACGATACTTTTTGTATGCGACTTTTAATTCGTTGTTGTTTACATTAAAATCAGTAATTGTTTTCTTGTTTGTAGTCATGGTTTGCATGTTATACCAAATAACTACATAAAGCAAGGATATTAATTTTATAATAACTACCAACTTTTTATAAAATTTTACCGAGTTTGAATTTAATAAAAGTTAGCGAAATTTGTGAAAAATTTTTATAAAAAATTCAAACTACCAGTCATTCAGAAAAAATTAATACTGCCCGAAATTCTTGAACTGACTGCAAAATGAGCTATTGGTTTAAAACCCTTATGCAGAGCCAAATTACGACATAATCTCAAACTGTCTGCAAAATTGGTAATTTCGGTAGTTTGCGAAATCGGATTCTCATCAATTTTTCCAAGTTAAAATTCAGTAATAACAACTGTTTTGGTGATAATTCGCAAACTGTCTGCAATTCTCAAACTGCCAGAAAAATAATATATTTTAACCAATAAAAAAACCTGCTCAAGGCAGGCTTTATTATTGGTGGAGACGGTGGGAGTCGAACCCACGTCCAAAATGGATCAAAATAAATATCTACGAGTGTAGTTTCTTATTCTCTCGATTAACTCAGGAAAAAAACTAAACCCGACAAGTTAATCCTAGGTTTTATTTTAGGGAAACTCTAAACCCCACAAAGTTGTCTTGATACGTCTACTTTGCATCAACGTACTGCGTCTTGCATAAGGGCCTTATAAAACCGGCAAGCTGGGCTCTATAAGGAGCTACACCGACTATGCTGCTTGAGCGTATGCTCTAGAGAAGTCTGCTTCAATAACGTTAGCATTTAATTTGTTTTGCTCGTTGATAACCGAGAACAGCGCTCGGACTCGCAACCTATTTTCACCAAACATCCTGTCAAATCCAAAACGTCCCCATGAATGTCTTTTCGGTGTTGTTAATGTACTGTACTAATATTATATCCTCTACGGGAAATTTTTCAATAATAATTAGGATTTTATCTGATTTGTAACAAAATATTACAATAAATGGACGAGAAATTAAAGATTTTTCGTCCATTTGCCGATAATACATCCATAGGAAACAAAACGAAAGGAAAACTCCCATGGGTATGGCAGCATCTCAAGCTAGATTTTTAAGCTTGACAGCAAGAAAGACAAATGTAGAGTTCGAAGGCCAACAGATTAACCAACAAAGAACATCTTTGTCAAACGAATCTGCAAACTACTATAGCCAATTGTGTA
>JAZSDA010000045.1:0-10511 GCA_045530955.1 Candidatus Gastranaerophilaceae bacterium | reverse complement strand
CTGCTGAAGCTTATAATAATAAAGAATATGAAACTGCAATAAAATATTATTCAAGTATAAAACCTGCAACAGTAGGCACTATGGTTGGTATTGCATCGTCTTATAATGAATTAGGAAACAAAGATAATGCAATTACCTACTACGAAAACGCTTTAAAACTCAAACCAATTGATTCTGATATTGCGTATTATATTGCTTGTTTATACGGAGAAAAAGAAGATTACGTAAAAACTAGAGAATATTTAGAAAAAGCAATTGCTTTCAATAAAAATAACACTCAGGCAATTGAATATCTAAAATCTCTTGATGAAGCCGATAAATCAAAATTATTAACTGATGCAATTGCACTTTATGAAGCTAATAATTACGATGAAAGTTTTGCTAAATTTAACGAATTGTTATCAAAAGATAATCAAAACTCATACGCATTATATTATCGTGGTATGATTTATGATACAAAGGAACAAAGAACAGAAGCAATTGCAGACTTCAAAAAAGCATATGATTTAAACAAAGACTTTTATATTTGCAATTACTTAATAGCTTCTGATTATGACGCCTTAGGAAAATTTAAAGATGCCCACGATTATTATTTAGCATATGCAAACTTAGACATCGAAGAAGATGAATACAAACAATATGCTAAAGCTAGAGCAGAAGAATTAAAAGAATATGCAAAATAGAGTTCAAAACCTTATACAAAGTAAAGTATCACTTGCCCCAATGGCAGGTATTACTGACTATGTTTTGCGTTCACTTGTCAGAAAATACGCACCTGATGCACTTTTGACAACAGAGATGATAAGTTCTGAATTTCTTGCTCAAAATGTTCAAACAGAAATAACAAAATTAGATGATACACACCACCCGATTGTTTATCAAATCAGCGGACACAAACCTCACTTAATGAAATATTCCGCAGAATACTTATCACAATTTGCAGATATGCTTGATATCAATATGGGTTGCCCTGTAAATAAAGTCGTAAAAGGGCAAGATGGTGCAGCTTTAATGCGAAACCCATCACTAGCCGCAGATTTAGTCAAAGCAGTAAAAGATGGAACAGATAAACCTGTCAGCGTAAAATTCAGACTTGGTTACACTAATGATGAGATGAATTATGTAGAATTTGGGCAACAAATGCAAGAAGCAGGAGCAAATTTCATAACAATCCACGGAAGAACACGTTCACAATTTTATGCAGGAAAAGCAGACTGGGATAAGATTAAGCTCTTAAAAGAAAATGTTGATATTCCTGTATTTGCAAATGGTGATATTACATCAATTGACAGTGCAATTGAATGTCTTGAAAAAAGTAAGGCAGACGGTATTGCAATCGGCAGAGGAATTTTAGGTGATCCGACATTAATCGGAAGATTTGCTCATTATTTAAAAACAGGTGAAAAATTACCTGAACCTAATATTCACGAAAAATTAGATATGATGAAAATTCACCTTGACGAAGAAATTAAACTTCGTGGAGAACACGTTGCAATTAAATTTTTTAGAAAATTTTACCCTTATTATATTGCAGGAATTAGAAACGCCTCAAAAATCCGCTCTGTAATGGTTTTAGAAGAAGATTACAATAAAATTTTAGAATATATAGAATATATTAGAAAAGAAAATTCTGAACTAATTTGCTAACTTTTTCGTTATCTTGATATATTGAAAAAAACTGTTATAATAAGACTTATGAGAAAGTTATTAGCATTTTTAATAATATTTTGTACGGCAACATCTACTCAAACGTTTGCACAAGAAACCACAACACCTGAAGTTGTAGTTGAAGATGTTCAAATTGAGATGAGAGGATTTGATGAGATTACATTACCTGTTGGGACATTTGTTCCTGTAATGACAACAGAAGAAATCTCAACTGAAACCTGTCCTGAAGGCTACAAAGTAAAATTTATTGCTACTACTGACTTATTTATGTATGAAACAAATATTATCCCTAAAAACACAGAATTTTACGGATATATTGAAAAAATTCACGAACCAGTAGTTGGTACAAACGCATCAATGAAAATTAAAATCACAAAACTAATTATGCCTGATGGTTTTGAAATTCCAACAAAAGGTTATATTTATACTTCTAACAACAATCTTATTGGCGGAGAGTTAACCCCACCTGCTGAATGGGTTAAAATGCCGCATTATCAAAGCCAATTTCAGGGTATTGCTTGGAACAGACGTTCTGCAACATTGCAAATAAGACCTGGAGGAAAAAGAAGTATGGGTGTTCACACAAGAATTCCTGCAGGTGATCAACAAATTATAATTTTGACAGCTCCAACAGGAATTACACACACAGTTACAGAGCAATAATCATTGTTCAAAATTGACAAAAATTATATACGTAGTACAATTAAAGTATAGAAAGAGATATGTTTTAGGGAGGGTTACAAATGAAAAAATTACTTGTTATAGCAACATTATTGTTAGCAACTAACTGTGCATTTGCAAACGCAAATTATAGTTTTGAACAAGCAACTCCAGCTCAGATTAACAACACAGTTTTAAAAGGCAGTGTAGTAACTGTCCCTGCAGGAGAAACTTTCAGAGCAGTTGTAACAGCTCCTATCACTTCAGAAACCGCAGTTACAGGACAAAATGTAACACTTGCATTAGGCTCAGATTACCACTTTAACGGGGTAACCGTAGCACCTGCAGGCAGTACAGTTTACGGTACAGTAATCGAAGTTTCAAAAGCAAAACATGGTAGTTTAAATGGGAAATTAACTATCAGATTCACTCAAATAATTACACCGACAGGTCAAAACATTCCAATTTCAGCAGTTATCAAAACTGATGATAATACAGGAACATTAATTGGTGGAACAAAATTAGATGTAACAAAAGAATACGCAAAAGACTTAACAGTTGGTGCCGGAGCAGGAGCTTTAGCTGGCGTAATCATTTCACCTTTATCAGGTGGTAGCGTAGGCAGAGGTACAGCTCTTGCAACCGCAGTTGGTGCAGGTGGCGGTCTAATTAAATCTGTATGGGATAAAGGAAATGATGTTGTATTACCAGTTAATGCAACACTTGAACTTATCCTTACTCAACCAATAACAGTAAACCCAAGTAGCATAGAAGATAAGTCATTTGGGCAATAATATTATTGGAAATTTAAAATAAAATCATTAACAAATAGTTAAATATATTTGTTGTTAGGGAACGAAATGTCAATATTAGGTAGATACACAGACTTAAATAACAGAAGAGAAACACAAAGAAATTCCGAATATAGAATGCCTGCGGTTACAAGACCTGACAAAAGTGCTATACCACTTAAAAAGGCTTGTATTATCGCATTTATACTTCACCCTGTTGCCGTTGTCATAACTTGGTTAGTTATAACAATATTGGCGTTATTCGGAATTCATCTATCTTTATTTGATAAACCAAAACCTAAAATTAACGATATTGAATTTGTGTTGGTAGATAAAGAGGATACACCTAAAAACAAAAACACAAAATACAGAGCAGACAAGAACTCAAGAACAGGGGGCATAAACGACCCTAAAAAACCTGTTTCTCTGCCATCAGCTAAACCTGCGGCAAAACCAAAACCTTCTTCACCTGCTCCTGCTCCAAAACAGCAGACTAAAAAGGTTACTCAAGCACCTCAAAAACCTACACAAAAACCAACACCTAAGGTTCAACAACCTGTAACCACACCAAACAAACAAGTTACACCGGCTCCGGTTGTGGAAAAACCTGTACCAAAACCTCAAGCAGCTAAACCACAACCACCAACAGCTAGACCTTCGGTTAAGCCACCAATGTCAGCTCCTAAAGCTGTACAAAAACCATCAAACACACCATTTAAAGTTCCTGTACCTGCTGGCGGAACAACACCAGGACAATACGCTACTGGCCCAATCAGCGGCTCAGGATCATCAAATAACGGCGGCTCAAAAGGTTCTGGTACATATGCACCTAACCCATCTTTAGCTCCTGTTGGCAGTGGTTCTGGTTCAAAAACAGGTGGCAGCGGATCAGGTGCAACAGGCAGAGGTTCAGGATATGGAACAAGTGGTTCAGGTGCTGGTGGAGGCAACCCTGGAGGTGGCGGTGGCAGACCTGGTATTGACGCTATCAGAGAACCTGATTTCGGACCATATATGAGAGAATTACAACGTAGAATCAAAATGAACTGGGATCCTCCAAAAGGAAACGAAAGTAAACGTGTAGTTCTATTATTCAAGATTGCAAAAGACGGAAGACTGTTATCTTGCTCAGTATTCAAATCTTCAGGATTACAAAACGCAGATAAAGCAGCAATAAATGCAGTACATTTAGCTGCACCATTCAGACCGCTTCCGCCTGAATTCAAAGGACAAAGTATCGATATCCAATTCACATTTGACTACAATGTATTTGGACCAACAAAATATTAATTAGGGAAAAGTTATTACAAGAAAAGAGGATATAAACTATGGAATTTTTCAATTTATTAGTAGAAGCTATTAAAATGGACTGGGCGGTTCTATTACCGATTTTCATCTGTTCTATTTTAGTTCTTGGAGTTGTTATCAACAAATGGTCTTTCTACCAAAAGAACCAACGTGATATCACAATTTATATGAGAGAGTTGAACAAATACTTATCTAAAAACGATTTATCAGGAGCTCAAAACACAGCAGTACGTTGTGGTGGAGTTGTTGGTGAAGTTATTGAAGAAGCTGTTAGAATTTTCTCAGAACAAAGAAGTGGATTTTCAAGATCATTTGATATTTCTGCAGCATTAGCTATCAGAAAATTAGAAAGCCACTTAACAATTCTAGGTACAATTGGTGGTGTTGCACCATTCTTAGGTTTGTTTGGTACAGTTGTAAGAATTCTTTTAACATTCCACCTTTTAGCAGGTGCAGGTAACCAAGCATCAGCAGTAGCATCAGGTATCGGTTCAGCATTGATTGCAACAGCATTCGGTCTTGGTGTTGCGATTGTTGCGGTAATCTTCTTCAACTCATTCCAATCTATTGTTAAACACTACGAAGACGATTTCCAACTTATCAAATTATTATTCTTAAGCTTTGTTGATGGCGAAAACGAACCACAACCAAAATATTCATCATCAAAAGTTAATCTATAATAGGTAAACAAAATGGCATTTTCAACTAATAAAAAACAGAAATTATTTTCAGAAATTAATATCACACCATTAACAGATATTTTCTTGGTACTGTTAATTATCATGATGGTTGTTGCTCCTGCATTCCAGTCTATGGATAACGCAGTTGACGTTCCTGAAGTTAATAACGGTATAAACATTGAAGAAACAAAAGTTACTGTTTCAATAACTAAAGACGGTTCAATGTATGTTAATGGAGAAAGCATTTCAGCAACACAATTAACCGATAAACTTATCGCAGTTAAAGGTGATACTGAAAAACCAGAACTTGTTGTAAAAGCAGATAAAGCAATCAAAAGTTCAATCATTATGGATGTTATGAATGCAGCCCAAAACGCTGAATACAAAAAACTTGTAGTTGCAGGGGAACCATTAAACAAGAAAGAACAAAAAGAATTAGAAAGACAGAATGTTAATATCCCTGAGGAGGTGCAATAATGAGAGAAACCTTTAATGAAATCAATATTACACCACTTACTGATATTTTCCTTGTATTACTAATTATTATGATGGTTATTGCACCGTTATTAGACCAACAAGGGATTAGCTTAACCGTTCCTGAAAACGTTGAAGCTTCTCAAATCAAAGACAAAGACCCTCAAATCTTGACAATTGTCGTTACTCAAAATGACAAATATTTCATTCACAATGAAGAAGTTTCACCTGATATATTGGGAACAGTTTTAAGCAAAGAAATCAAAAACTATCCAGATGGTCTGCTTATTGAAACTGACGGAGAGGCAACTCACGGAGCTATCGTAAAACTTATGGATAAAGCTAGATATGCCGGAGTTAAAGCAATTTCTCTAGATCAAATATAAGAAAAATTCCAATAAAAAAGAGGACTTAAATAAGTCCTCTTTTTTTGTGTTTTAAAAATTATAAAATCTCTTTTAATTCGTTTATTACAACATCCAATGCACCTTGCTGGTCTTGGAATATTGTTTCACAATCTTTGCAAGCCTGCATATAAAAATCATTATCAGATAACAATTTTTCTACATATTCACTAAATTCTGTCGGAGTTTTAACAATTTTACCAGCAGATGATTGAGATAACAACCAATAAATATCTCTAAAGTTGTGAATAGATGGACCTGTAATTGTTGGTTTTGAATAAACCGTTGCTTCTAGCGGATTATGTCCGCCAGTTTTATTAAAACTACCACCAATAAATGCAAATGAACAAATTGAATACATTTTACTCAATTCACCCATAGTATCTAAAATTACAATATCTTTATCCTTAAATGTATCTTCTTTAGATCTAAAGCCATAATTCAAATCTAAAGAATCAATTATTGGTGTAATTTGAGGAAGTCTTGTTGTGTGTCTTGGAACAAGTAACAATTTTAAATCTGGATATTTTTCATGTTTTTCTTTAAAAATATCTAATACAATTTCATCTTCCCCTTTATGAGTACTGCCGGCAATCATAACACGATAACCGTCTTGTCCGATATCAACAGTTTCCTCTGATTTTTTCACATCAAATTTTAGATTTTTCATAACAAAAGTTCTATCTTCAGGAGCTCCAACAGAAACCAACTTTTGTCTATCAATTTCACTTTGAGTAAGGATTTTAGTATATTTTGACAAAACCGCTCTAAAGAAGAATGATAAAACTTTATATAATTTATAAGTTGAATCAGACATTCTGCCATTAATTGTATATAAACTAATCTCTCTTGCTTCACAGAAATATGAAAATACAGGCCATAATTCAGTTTCAGCAATCAAAACAACTGTCGGATTGATTTTTGACAAAAACGAATGAACACAGAATGGAATATCAAATGGGAAATATGTAATATAATCCGCAACTTCCGCATATTTTTTCTTTGCAATATCTTGACCTGTTTTAGTCCCAGTTGTAACAACAAGTTTATAATCAGGGAATTCTACTTTTGTCTTCTTAATAACATTTTCTAATGCTATAACTTCACCAACAGAAACACCATGATACATTATAACTTTATCCCCAAGATTAGGGTTTTTAAAAAAGCCTAATTTTTCTTTCCACCCGTATAAAAACTTACCATTACATACACGAACAAGGTAATAAAACGGTAGTAAAATTACGAAAATAAAAGTTGAAATTAAACCATACAAAAACAATTCATTAAATAATGAAATAACAAGTATTAATAATAAAAATAAAATAATTGAATAAGTAACCATAACAAGAAAATTATAAAACAAAGAATGCAACATGTTGACATAATTTACAAAAATTTATAAAATCAGAGTATGGCAATAGTATATTTAAGTTTAGGTTCAAATAAAGGTGATAGAATTGGCTATGTTCAACAAGCTGCCAGTTTATTAGGTGCTGACGAAAACATTACAATCGTTAGAACTTCAGCCTTTTATGAAACAGAACCATGGAATATGAATACCCAAACTTGGTTTGTAAATGCTATTGTTGAAGCAAAAACAAAATATTCCCCAAAAGAACTTCTTGAAGTTTGCCAAAGGATTGAAAGACAACTTGGCAGAGAACATAAAGAAGGTCAAGATTACGAAGATAGAACAATTGATATTGATATTTTGTTCTACAACAAAGATATTATCAATGAAGAAAATCTGACAATCCCTCACAAATATGTGCATCTAAGAGCATTTACACTTGTTCCGATGATGGAATTAAATTCAGATTTTGTTCACCCGATTTTGCACAAAAATATTATCGAAATGCACAGCGATTTAGAAAATCCTGAAATGGTATTTTTATATGGAACAAGGGTCGATTTCTAAGGGTTGGGGTAAATCATTGAATACCAGAGTAGCCATTATTGGCGCAGGGCCTGCGGGATGTATTTGTGCATATTATTTACTAAAAGCAGGATACGATGTTAGTCTTTTTGACAAAGGTAAATTTTTGCGTACACTTTTGCCAACCGGAGGTGGGCGTTGCAATCTTGCTCACGCTGAATACGATTTTAAAGCTCTTGTTAAAAATTATCCAAGAGGTGAAAAATTTTTATACTCAGTTTTTTCAAGATTTAGCACTCAAGATACCTTAGACTTTTTTGAAAAAATTGGAGTAAAAACGTACACTCAAGATGATAACAGAATTTTCCCAACTTCAAATTCTTCAGAAGATGTTCGCACAAAAATATTAAAATCAATAGAGAAAGCAACATTCATTACAGAAGAAGTAAACACTATTGAAAAAATAACAAACGGTTACAAAATAAAAACCAACAAATCAACATACGCATTTGATTTTGTTATAGTAGCCATTGGCGGACACTCAAAATTTGAAATATTTAAACCGTTAAACTTAAATATCGTTGAGCCAACTCAAGCTCTTGTTGGTCTAACTACGAACGAAAACTTTGCAAACATTTCAGGTGTAAGTATAAAAAATATCAAAGCCAACGGATTTAAAAACCTGAAAAATGATGATATTTTGTTTACACACAAAGGTATTACAGGTCCTCTAATTTATAAAATTTCATCATTAAAAGCAAGAGATAGCTTCCCTTATAAACTTTCGTTCAAACTTACTAAAGATTTTGACCTGCAAGAAGAATTAAATAATAATTCTCAAAAAGAAATAAAAAATTTACTAGGACAATTCGTTCCAAAATCTTTTGCAACTTGGCTATTAGAAGATTTAAAAATAAACACAGAAACTCCTTGCCATAAAATCAACGGTACAACCCGTAATAAAATAATGGAAAAGCTTCAAAACTTTGAAATTACAATTACGGGCAAAGTTCCAGATGGCGAAGTTGTAACTTGTGGCGGAGTTGATTTAAAAGAAGTAAATCCAAAAACATTAGAAAGCAAACAACACGAAGGTTTATATTTTTGTGGTGAAGTATTAGATATTGACGGCTTTTGCGGAGGTTTTAACCTACAAAACTGTTGGTCAACGGGATTCATTGTAGCCGAAAGCATTATAAACAAATAATACTTTGTTGCTTTTTATTTTGATGTAATATAATAAAATTATAGTTTAGTTTAGGGGATCCGCCCTGGGGTAAATAATTCTTTCAAACGTTTTTGACTGAAACGGCAAAGCCGAAAAGATTTACAATAACCCAAAAGGATAGAAAGAAGAAGAAAAATGGAAAAGAACAATGAAACTTTGAGTATCTTAAGACACTCAACATCTCACATCATGGCACAAGCTGTTCAAAGCCTGTTCCCATCTGCAAAGTTAGCAATAGGACCGGCAACCGCTGATGGCTTTTACTACGATTTTGATTTAACAGATGGTCATGCTTTCACTGAAGAAGATCTTGTTAAAATCGAAGAAAAAATGAAAGAGATTATCAAACAAAATCTAACTTTCGAAAAATACCTTATTCCTGATGTAGATGCACAAATCGAAGAGTTCAAAAAAGAAGGTGAAATCTATAAAGCTGAGCTTTTAGAAGAACACAAAAACGACAACCCAACTTTGTATATTACAAAAGACAAAGACGGAAACGCATTATTTAACGACCTTTGTGCTGGTCCTCACCTTCCAAACACATCTTACATTAAAGCTAACGCAATCAAATTATTAAAAGTTGCAGGTGCTTACTGGCGTGGTAATGAAAAAAACAAAATGTTACAACGTATTTACGCTACTGCATACTGGAATAAAGAAGATTTACAAGCTTACTTAACTTTCATTGAAGAAGCTGAAAAACGTGATCACAGAAAACTTGGTACAAAATTAGACCTATTCTCAACAAGAGAAGAATTAGGCGGTGGTCTTGTTTTATGGCACCCAAATCTAGGTGTAGTAAGAGAAGAAATCGAAAACTACTGGAGAAGTGAACACAGAAAACGTGGTTACGTAATCGTTCAAACTCCTCAAATTGCTAAATCAAAATTATGGGAAATTTCAGGTCATATGGACCACTACAAAGAAAATATGTTCTTTGTACAAAAAGATGAAGATTCTGATGATCAATTCGTAGTAAAACCTATGAACTGTCCATTCCACATTTTGATTTACCAAGCAAACAGATATTCTTACCGTTCATTACCATTAAGAATGGCTGAATTAGGTACAGTTTACAGAAAAGAAAAATCAGGTGCTTTATCTGGTTTAACACGTGTTCAAGGTTTCACTCAAGACGATGCTCACATCTTCTGTACACCTGAACAATTAGTTGATGAAATCAACGCAATTATCGACTTTGTAGCAGATACAATGGATATTTTCGGTATGAAATTTGAAGTTGAATTATCTACAAGACCTGAAAGCTACGTTGGTGAAATCGAAAACTGGAACAAAGCTGAAGCTGGTTTGAAAGAAGCAATGGAAAGACGTGGAATGGAATACGAAATCAACGAAGGTGATGGTGCATTCTACGGACCAAAAATCGACTTCAAAATCAAAGATGCTATCGGTAGAACT
>JAZSDA010000055.1:0-12263 GCA_045530955.1 Candidatus Gastranaerophilaceae bacterium | reverse complement strand
TTATGAAAAAGGTTGAGCTTCAACTTAAAAATAACCCTGATAAAGATGTTGTTGTAGATGATGTGTTTGGGAATTCTATCAACTTAGGAGTTGATCCACGATTAGTATTTGGTGGTGAAGAATCCGGTGGTATGATTATGGGCACCGAGGATTTAATCGAATCTCAAAACGGGCGTCTTGCAGTTGCAATGAGAGAAAAATCTGCAACAGAAGCTATTGTTGTTGCTTCAGCTTTACTTGCCCAGTTAAATGCTGATGGAATTTATCTATCTGAATACTTAGAAAAAGTGTTTAATGATAATAACATTAAAGGTCGTTTTGATACCCGTGTTGATATTTCATATTACAATGAATCTGAACCTGATATTAACAAGTTAAAACAAGCAAAAGTTGAGGGCGAAGCTCTTAGAACTAAAAATGATATGTTCTATTTGTCATTAGCTATTGCAAAAAGAAAAGGCTTAATTTCGCTTGATGATATCAAACGTATTTTAAATGAAAAATTCAATGCTGAAGGTTTGAGTTTTGATGCTTTAAAATCTATCAAGTTTGTTGGTGATGGTACTTATTTAGAATTTGATGACAAATACATTGAAATCAGACCATCTGGAACAGATGCTAAAACAAAAGCATACGGTGGCGGTTTGGTGAAGGCTGAAATAGAAAAATTTGCATCAGTTTTAGGTAACTATTCAGGTGATAGAACTCAACTACATTGTGAATTAGTGCCTGAAAATTCTTACAATAACTGTAAAGAAGATGCAATGGAATATTATTTGGCTTTCGTTGACAAGGATGCAAATAATGAACCGTTTGAAGTTCCTGAATATAAATTCTAATAAAATTTTTGAAAAGGACTCTGAACTTGTTTCAGAGTCTTTTTATATTATAATTAATTTGCGAATTATATAATATGAGGTTGATATGTTAAGAGATTACTTTTTAAATAAAATCGAAACAGCGATTGAAGAAGCTATTAAAGCTGGTAAATTAGGTCAAATGACTGAATACACAAGAGGAACATTACCTGTTGAAAAACCAAAAAATCCTGATTTTGGTGATTTGGCTATTAACGTTTCATCTTTAGCTCGTAATGCCAAAATCGCTCCACCTATGATTGCAAATGCTATTGTTGAATTTGTAGAAAAAGAAGATAGTGATTATTCTGTGATTGGTGGCTTTATCAATTTTAAAGCTGGTAACTCTTTACTTATCAATTTAATAAAAGAAATTTACACTAAAAAAGCTGAATTTGGTCGTCCAGATTCAATTGAAAAAGAAAATATCATCTTAGAATATATTTCAGCAAACCCAACAGGACCATTTCACATTGGACACGGTCGTTGGGCTGCTATGGGTAGTGCTTTAGCTAATCTTTTAAAATTCTATGGACACGATGTTTATCAAGAATTTTATATTAATGATGCAGGTTCTCAAATTCAAAAACTTGGAAATTCTTTGATTATCCGTGTGAAACAAGAATTAGGCGAAAATATTGACTTCCCAGAAGATGAAATCGAAAGAAAAAATTATTATCCTGGGGATTATTTAATTCCTGTAGCAAAACAGTTTGTTATCGATAAAAAAGCTGAGTTAGAGGCTGTTGGTAATGATGTTGATAAGATTTCTTTAGACGTTTATTGTGATTATGCAAAAGAATATGAAGAAAAAGTTCAACGTGATTTGTTAGACAACTTTAGGGTTACATTTGATAAGTTCTATTCAGAATTATCATTACACAACTCAGGAAAAGTTGAAGAATGTGTTCAAAAACTTAGAGATAGCGGTAAAATCTATAATCAAGAAGGTGCTGAATGGTTTAAATCTTCTGATTATGGTGATGATCAAGATAGAGTTATCAAAAAAGCGGATGGTTCAAATACCTACTTAACCGCTGATATTGCGTACCACGTTGACAAACTTGAGCGTGGTTTTGACAGAATGATTAATATTTGGGGTGCAGATCACCACGGCTATGTTGCACGTGTAAAAGCATCAATTGAGGCATTGGGCTATAACCCTGATAAATTAGAAGTTCTTCTAGGTCAATTGGTGAACCTTGTTATAAACGGTAATGAAGTTCGTATGGGTAAACGTAAGAATATGGTTACCCTTGAAGATTTGATTGATGAAGTTGGCGTTGATGCAACCCGTTTCTGGATGTCTATGAGAAATATTGATACAACTTTGGATTTCGATATTGAACTTGCTAAAACAAAATCTGATGAAAACCCTGTGTTCTATGTTCAATATGCACACGCTAGAGCTTGTTCAATTATTAGAAATGCAGTTACTGATAGAGTGGATACAGAATCAGGAAAAACTATTCCTGCAGTGATTTCGGAAGCTGAATTTGATAAGTTAGTAGCTGAATTTGATGAAAATATTGCATCAATTTCTGTAAAAGATGCTAGAAAATTAATCTTGAAATTAGAAGAATTTAAACCAATGATTAAATCTTCAGCTCAAGCAAGACAAGTTTATACAATTTGTCGTTATGTTCAAGAATTGGCTTCTGAATTCCATTCATTCTACAACTCTACAAGGGTTATTACCGATGATTTAGAAGTTACTAAATCAAGATTAGTACTTGTTTGGGCGTTCAAAACAGTTCTTGCTAATGCGTTGAATATCTTGGCGGTATCAGCTCCTGAAAGAATGTAGGAGGAATATAGGATGGTTAAACGCCTTCTTACAGTAATTCTTACTTTGCAAATCGCAACTTCAGCTCATGCGTTTATGATGGGTGCTGATGTTGCAGAAATGGTTACAGCACCATTTACTATTCATAAAACAGGTGATAATGATATCCCTATACCAAAAACTGTTCAAAAAGCTATGGATTTATTTGCAACTGAAGATGAAGAAGTTGACCTGTCAGGTTATATGAAAAATCTTCAAAATAAGGTTAGGGCAAATTTTAATTTGCCTGAAGTTCAGGGTTCACCTACTACGGTTATTTTATTTAAAATTACAAGAAGAGGTCGTTTGGATTCCTACAAGATAATTAAATCTTCAGGTGATGACTTGTTTGACCATGCTTCCGTAAGGGCTATTCAATTGTCTGCACCGTTTGATTATCTGCCAAGTGGCTATGAGAAAGATTTACTAAAAATTCAATATACATTCACAAAACACGGAATGAGTGTTAATTACTTTTAGATTTTGCAATACTCTTCTTCAATGTCGGTTTTATTGTTAAAATTATTGTCGATTCCGTCAGTACAAGAACCGATTGAATCAGGGCTTTCGGGTTTTGCGTTTTTGTGTAGGTATTTGTTTGGTATTAGTGTCCATAAGTATAAGAAAAAGTTTCGGTGTAATTTAGCTATTTCTTCATTTTTTATAATTACGACATTTTCATCATTCTTATTATCACCACTGTTTGAAAAATTCATAGAGCCAGAAATTAGGTATCTATCATCGATAATCATTGTTTTTGCGTGAAGTTTACCTGCGTAATTTTCTGTCTTGAGCATAATTCCCGCTTTTCTTAACTGAGCGTGTTTAGTGTTTTTAGTCGTAACGCTATTGGCATCAACTATTACACGAACATCAACCCCTCTATTTTGTGCATTGGTTAGTTCATTTGAGATTTCATTATGAGTAATCAAAAACGTAGGTATATAAATATATGTTTTTGCACTTCTTATAAGTTCTGTAATTCTTGTTGATGGTTTATCTTTTGGTGAAAAATAAATTTCGATTTCAGAATTGTCTAACAAATATTTTCTTGGAAGTGTAAGGGTGTCTTTTGCGGAGTGAAACTTTCCTGACAACATTTGCTCAAATTCTTTTGTGTATAAATCTGCAATTTCTTTCGATTCAATAACAATTATACTGTTCACATCATAGCCTGAAGTCCCTGTTGAGGATAAGTTCATTGAGCCTGTGTAAAGTGTTTTGTTATCAAATATTATGAATTTGTTATGCATAAGTTTGTTACTTACAGTTTGGGAATTACTTTTATCAGATTTGTTGGCTGATGCTAATTTTGAGATTTTCTCATTGTCAGGATAGTAATTTCTGCTTGTGTCGTACAAGCTATCATATACGTATCTAATTCTTACCCCTCTTGTATTTGCTCTTTTTAGTGCAGAAGTTATTTCAGGGATTTCTCTATATCCGTATAGTGCTAAATCTATTGAGTATTTTGCATTGTCTATTTCGTCTAGTAATCTTTTGCAAGCACTAATACTACAAGAATTTGTAGGTTTAAGAGTTTTTGTAAAATCGGTTATGTATGTTGTGATTTTGCCTTTAGTAATTTGTAGTTGTGGTTGGATAATATTAGGAATCTCAATAATATCTTTACCTTTTATAAGTCTATCAACGTGTTTTGTTGTGTTGCAAAATTTGCATGGTCTTGAATCTTCAGGCAGTTGGCTTTTTGGTAGAAGAACCTTATCGTGTGCGATGTTTCCGTAAGGACAATCAAGTGTGTGATATTTGTTTGAATGGTGATTTAGAACAACCAAATTTAGTTTTCTTGCTAATTCTAAATTGTGCTTAAATTTGTCTGTGTTTTGAATTTTAGTATCAATAATGCCAAAACCGCTGTTTGCAAGCATCTTTTTGTAATCAATATTATTCAGAGTTACAGTAGCACTTATACATTCGTTTGAAACTTTAGTGCTATCTTTTACTTTTACTCTTTGGTTAAGAAGAGTTTTCTGTGCAAAATCCTGAGCCAAATAACCAAGGCTAATTGATTCTGATGGAGTTAGGGTGTATCTTTTTGTATATTCGCTTATGATGTCATCAGAAATTTCAAGCGAAAATGCTTCTATTCCATCAATACAATATATTTTGCCTGAATTTGTGTTTTTACTGTTTGAATCTATTGAAATTTTTGTTGGTGTAATTACTGAACGCACGATTCTTGTCTTGCTGTTTGTGTTTTCGAATATCAAAAATGCAGCAAGTAAAGTTAGTAAAAATAATGTTGTAACGTGATTTTTCATTATTTTAGGTTTTTATAGTTTGTAATATCAAATCCAAGTCTTGATATTGTATCTTTCAGCGTTAGATTTTGTGTTAATCCAAATTCTCTTGTATGCCAATCCTTTGTTGAGTTGTTATATTTTTTAGGATGAATTACAGCTTCTACAACGCAATCTTCATCTAAGACCTTTAAGCCTTGTTCTATTGTGTCAGAATTCATCATTCCATAGTAATTTAACCCTAGCATAAAATCGTTTGTCCTAAGTCCTAATTCATCGATTTTATTTCTGTTTTGTCTTGTGAAATTTTGTAGTAACACCACTTTAAGTAAATTCAAAGGATAGTTTATTTTTAGATGTTTTTCCATTTTTGGAATGAAATATAAGTCTTCAAAGTGAGTTTGAACAAAATTTATATCATTTTCTTTTGCAAGTCTGCACACTATATTAAATATTTCAGGAATTGCGTGAATATCATATTGTGTTGCTAAATGAGTTATTTGAGTGTATTCCTTTACCTTTTCAATTTGAGCTCTAAATTCGCTTTCTATTTGCTCCAAAATAGCTTTATTATTTCTGTTTAATAGGAAAAATAACGGAGATTTGTAAAAGATATCGTGGCTATTTTTTATTAAATAACAATCGGTAAGAGCTTTGCCTGATAAAACGTTTAGTTGAACACCAACGCCTAAATTAGGACAATCAGGTAAGATGTCGTGTATAGCAGTATCAAATGCTTCACCGTTAGCACATATTGTTGCACTGGTTAAAAATCCGTTTATATAACCTTCTAAGATAGCTTGGTTGTATTCTTTAGAAATTCCAAAATTATTTGCGTTTAATATGAAATATTTTTTTACCATATAAAGCTCCTTAGAAATAAAAACCGTGCCACTGTCTATCGAAATTTATAAACATACTGTCCTTTAATACTTTCTCCTACAAAAAATAAAACACCCGTAAGGTCAATCTTAATGCTGCTGAGTTTCCCCCCTGACATGGTTCGAAAGTTTACGCCATCTTAGCCCTTGTTATCAACGATTATATTAAATTTCAATGTGCCTATAAAGCCCTCACAACAGGCTCTGCACCCCGCGTTAGCTTCGGGTCAAGAGTTTGCAACACCCCGTGGAGCACGGCTTATTTCTTATTTTACACGCTAAAATTATTAAGTCCAGTCCTGAAAAATTAGACGTTATGGGAATGTATTTATTTTTTGAAAATTTATCCTTTACCTTGAAAGGAGATATTATGACTGAACGTTTAGATTTATATAAATGCAATGTGTGTGGCAATTTAATTGAAGTTGTTATACCAGGTGTTGGAGAATTGGTTTGTTGTGGAGAACCAATGGAATATCTTGAACCTAAAACTCAAGATTCTGAGTTTGGTGAAAAACATGTGCCTGTGTTTGTAGCAACTGATGATAATGGTGTTGAAGTTCGTGTAGGTTCAACATTACACCCAATGACTGAAGAGCATTATATTCAATTTATTGAAACAATTTGTGATGGTAAGAACAAATTATCCAGACAATATTATACCCCTCAAGATATACCGATTATGGTTTTGAAAGATAAATTGGGGCTTAAAAGTGCAAGAGAGTTTTGCAATATTCACGGACTTTGGGAAAGTAATTACTAAATTTAAAGAAAGGTTAGATGATGATAAGTGATAAAATTAGAGATATACTTAATGAACAAATTAACAAGGAATTTTATTCCGCTTATTTATATTTGTCAATGTCTGCTTATTTTTCTGAGATTGGTTTGTACGGCTTTTCTCACTGGACTAAAATTCAATCTAAAGAAGAAATTGAACATGGGATGATTCTGTTTGAATACGTATTAGGACGCAAATCTCAAGTTCATTTAGGGCAGATATCAACTCCAAAATTTGAATTGAGTAGCCCGCTTGAAGTTTTTGAGCAAATTTATAATCATGAACGCTCTATTACAGAAGCTATTGACTGTGTTGCTAATATGACCGAAGGTGAATGTGATTTGGCCACCAGAAATTTTATCGATTGGTATTTAGAAGAACAAATCGAAGAAGAAGATGAAGTTTCGCGTATTATCAGTAAATTAAAGACTTTTGGCGGTGAAAAATCAGCATTATATTTGATAGATAGAGAATTAGCATCAAGAGAATATTCTTCCTAATTCTACTAAATGTGTAGAATATTGCGGATTTGTAAACAATTTGTCTATTCATGTAAAATATCCTAATATGTAATTATGGATTTAGGGAAGATTTTATACGTTGATGATGACAAATTGTTGACTTCGACTTTTTCTACGTTGATGAAAGTCGAGGGCTTTAAGGATGTTGTAGTTTACAACAATCCTGTTGAAGCAATTGAATATCTAAAATTAGAAGCTCCTGACTTAATTATTTCAGATTTTATCATGCCTGAAATGAATGGTTTGGAGTTTCTTCGTGAAGCAAAAAAACTTTACCCTGAAACAAGTATGATTTTGCTTACAGCTTATGCAGATAAAGAAAATGCGATTAAAACTATTAACGAAATCGGAGTTTATAAATACATCGAAAAACCTTGGGATAATGACGATTTAATCATGAATATCAGAAATGGTATTGAAAGAAGTCATTTGTTAGCGAATTTGAGAGAAAAAATAGCTCAATTAGAAGATGCTAAAGCTCAATTAACAAAGTATTCCGAACATTTAGAAGAACTTGTTGCAGAACGCACAAAAGAGTTAACAATTGCCAATATGAAGTTATCAGGAATTATCAATTATTGTGCTGATGGTATTATTATCATCGATTCTCAAGGAAATATTGAACAAGTTAACCCTGCTTGTGAAAATATGGTTGGTATGGCTGCAGAAGCTATACAGAAAATGAAAATCCAAGAAATTGCTTATTCTGATAACCCGTTAAATAATAAAGCGGTAAAATCTAATGTTAAATCAACAATTTTAGGTTTGTCTTGTGATAATTCTGAGTTTTTAGTAAGAGATTTATATATTCGAAACGTCTTAAGTGAAGAATATATTCCTGTTGAGATTAACTTTGCATCTTTGACAAATGAATATTCCGATGAAGAAAAATTCGTTGGGGTGATACGTAACTTTAGTGTTCAAAAGGAAACTGAACGCTTAAGAGATGATTTTATTGCAACTTTAACTCACGATTTGAGAACTCCGCTTTTAGCTGCAATTCAAACGCTTAAATTTTTCTTGGATGGTTCTTTAGGTGAATTAGGTGAGCAACAAAGAGTATTGTTATCAACAATGTTGCAAAGTAATGAAGACTTGTTAGGGCTTGTAAATGCGTTATTAGAAGTTTACAGGTTTGAAAGTGGTAAATTGTCTTTATGCAAGACTGTGTTTAATATAAAAGACTTGGTTACTCAATGTTATGGTGAATTGGAACCATTGTCTAAGAAAAAAGAAATTTCATTCAATCTTCATTGTGAAGTTGATGATGAATTGTTAATTGATGCTGATAGAGCTGAGATTAAGCGTGTTATTACTAATTTATGCGGTAATGCATTAAATTATACAAACAAAGGTGGAACTATTGATATTCTTGTAAAATCACAATCTGGGGATTTGATTTTCTCAGTTGTTGATAATGGAAATGGTATTCCAAAAGAAGATATTCCTCATTTGTTTATGAGATTTTCTCAAGGGACTAGTAAAAAGCGTTCAACTGGTACTGGTTTGGGCTTGTATTTATCAAGACAAATTATAGAGGCTCATGGCGGTAAGATTTGGGTTGAAAGTAAAGTAAATAAAGGTAGCGAATTTTCGTTTCTGCTTACCGATGTTGTTGCAGAATCAAGAGTATAAAAGGTGGTTAAGATGTCTAAAAGTATTAAAGTTACTATAATTGAAGATCATGATATGACTAGAATGGGCTTATCTTTTGCTCTTTCAAATCATGAGGGTATTGAAGTTTTAGGTACTGCTTCAGATGGTTTAGAAGGTGTTGAGCAGGCATTGGAATTAAAGCCGGATCTTGTAATTATGGACATTGGTTTACCTACTATTGATGGTATTGAAGCCACACGTAAAATTAAAAATTCTATGCCTGAAATCAAAGTTCTTATGAACACCTCAAGAGATAATGAAGATGATATTCTTGATTCATTTGCTGCTGGTGCTGACGGTTATATCACAAAAGGGGCAACATCTGAACAAACAATTTCCGCTATTCAGGCAGTTAGCGAAGGTGTAGGTTGGTTAGACCCTGCAATTGCACGTGTTGTGCTTTCAAATATTCGTAAAAATAGCCAACAAGAGGCTAAATCTGGCGGTATTAACTACCAAAAAGGTAAAAACTTGTATGGCTTGACTGAGCGTGAGATGGAAGTTTTAGCTCTTCTTGTTGAAGGTTTGAAAAATCCACAAATTTCTAAAAAGTTAGTTATTACTATTGCTACGACAAAAACTCACGTTCACAACATCTTACAAAAACTTTATGTAAAAACACGTTCTAAGGCTGTTGCAACAGCTATGAAGGATGGTTTAGTTTAAGGTTGGTATAAAATGCTTAAAAAGATCTTTATTCTTATAATTGTCCTATTTGTTGGCGGGAATTTGCTTGAAGCTGAAGCAAAGAATAAAGATCTTCGCTCAAGAGAGTTAAAGCATCAATACGAAGTTTTAAAAGATGATGCCAAAAAAGATATGAGAGATAAGATTTATAACCTTACTCCGTCTGGTTATATGACTGTTGATCAATATGAAGCATTATCTGAATATAAAGATAAATCTAACTTGGAAATTGATATTCCGAAATTTCAGACCCCATCTGATTTTAAATACGTTCCAAAACCTTTATATAGGATTGTTAAATATAATGATCCACCAGGTTCTGCAGAGATTTCATTAGGCAAACGTTTATATTTGAAACGACAAGTGAATGCACAAGGTATTGTATCACCTGATTTTTCAATGATGGTTTATCCTGCGGTTTATTATTATACAAATAGTGCGTCTGTTGCTTGTGATTTGTTTGTTATTCCTTTAGTTGAGGGTGATACAAACTTAAATAAGATTTTGAGAGCAAATACAGCTAAAAAACTTCCTGATCCGATTATGACAACAGATAAGACTATTGATAATTATGCTGCGTTTAGAACTCTTACCCCTGTCGATTTTACTCCTGACGGTAGCAAATTACTTGTAAAACAAAAAATTGGCAGCAGGGAAGATGGTATCTGGCAAACATCTATTTATGTTTATGATTTTGAAAACAAAGTTGACTATGACTTGTTTGAAATAAGAGATGCTGTTGTATATTTTTGGGAAGAATATATGGCAATGAATCTTGATGAAAAACGTTGGGATATCTATCCTTTAGGTTTTGCAAAAAATGATCCAAGTAAAATCCTTGTTCAAGCTTTTGGATATACTGGTAAAAAGCCTGTTTTCTTGGGAACTTGGAGCGTTGATTGGCAAGGTAATCAATCCCGTTTGATTTCTTTTGATAAAAATTATATGCCTGAGGTTAGTATAAACGGTTATAAGATTATTCAAGATGGTATTGAAGATTATGATGTTGTCGAAAAAGAAAAAGAACTTCAGCTTGAACAATCTAAAAAGATGAAAAAAGAATATGAAAAACGCCGTAAAGAAGTTATCAAGCAGATTGAAGAAGATTACGTACTTACTGTAAAAGGTCTTGAAAAAGACTATAAAGATGAGTTTCGTGATTATAAAAAGTTACGTTCTTTAGCAGGTAATGTTGAAAGTCCTGATTTACAAGAAAAATACAAACAGTATTTAATCGACCAAACAAATAAAGATATAAATAAAACTCAAAAACAAATCGATAAAAAACAAAAACAAATTGATAAAATTGATGCTAAAATCGATAAATTATATGATGAAACAGGTGATACTTCAAAAACAATTCCTGAGGAATATACACCGCAAGAATCTACTGAGAGTTAATTAACGCAAGCTTTTGTTCTTTTGTTAGTTTGTGTTTAATGCGGTATTCTTCTTTAAGAGCTTCAGATTTAGTTTTAAATTCTTTTTGCCATAAAAGTTTTATTGGTTTGTTTGCACGGGTATATTTAGCGCCTTTACCATCAAGATGAGCTTGATATCGTTTTTCGACATCATCTGTGTAGCCACAATAAAGAGTATCTCTTTCTGTTAATAGTATGTAAACAAAATGTTTTTCGCCCATAAATTTATTATATTACATTTTTTAATATCTGTTGTAATCTTTTGCATAAAATCCTATATTTGGTATAAACTAAACGTATGAATAAACGTTATGCAATTTGTTATAATTCAGAAATGGATAATTCCGCTGATGTTATGGAAAATCTTAAGAAGATTTTGGATAACGCATCAGTTTTGTACGAAGTTTTAGATATCAACAATCTTGCTGCGGGCTTTGATTTTGCCTTTGTAATTGGCGGTGATGGTACAATTCTTAAGGCTGCAAGATTTTATTCTGAGTATGAAACTCCAATTTTTGGAATAAATTTGGGACGTCTTGGATTTTTATCACAAGCTTCACCTGATAATTTAATAGAATCTGTTAATAAAATTATTAAAGGTGATTATAAGGTTGAAAAACGTTCTATGCTTACTGCAAATAACTATATTGCATTAAATGATTTTGTTATTAAAGGGGATTTTTCTGCAAGAACATCAAGATTTGCTCTTGAAATCAATGGTAAATTCGTATGTGAATACTTGGCAGATGGTATTATTATTTCAACCCCAACAGGTTCAACTGCTTATGGAATGGCTGCGGGTGGCCCAGTTTTAGCACCTGATGTTGAGGCTATTTCTATTGTTCCGATTTGTCCTCATACATTTTCTGCAAGGCCAATTGTTGTTTCAATGAATGATGAAATCAAGATTTTGCCTTGTAAAAATAATGAATATAAGGTTTCTGCTGATGGTCAAATTGCTTTTTCTTGGAATAAAGAACTTGTAATTAAGACAGCTGATAAAAAAGCAAATTTGGCTCTATTAAATGAAAATGACTTCTATTCTGTTTTAAGAAATAAACTTCATTGGGGAATTTCACCTGCGAAGATTTAATCTATCCTAATTTATATTAAATTTTGTTCATAATTTATGTAAAATTATTGTACTTTTTTTCTATTTAAAATAGTATGTTAATATAAAATAGACTAGTAGTTAGTATTTTTTAACTGAGTAGTTGTTTTTAGGGAATAAAGTATTAAGTATATGAGGTAAATAACGTGGAAAATATCGTTTCAGATATCTTTGCTAGAAAAGATGAATCATCAAATGATCAAAACTCAAGATTAGGTGCTAACCCTACTAATATCAAAGTTGTTGGTGTTGGTGGCGGTGG
>JAZSDA010000062.1:0-17014 GCA_045530955.1 Candidatus Gastranaerophilaceae bacterium | reverse complement strand
TGACAGATGTTTGCACAAGCTCCACAGAAGGTGCATTTGCCCATATCTATCGATAAAGGATTGAGTGTTAATGCATTAGTTGGACAAGCATTTATGCATTCTTGAGGATTTGTCGGTTCACCTTTTAGAATTGGAAATCCTCTGAATTGCTCTCTCATTGGAGCATTTTGAATATCTTTTATAAATTGTTGTCCTTGATATATTCTTAATTTTAAAGTTTCTAACATAATCTATTCCTTATAAATCGTTTCCACAATATGAAAGATTAAAACTCTTATTACATAATGGGAAATCTGAAATTCCATTATTTCTAACCGCTAAACCTAATCCATACCAATTGTTAAATGATGGATCTTTAATTTTATATTTTGATAATTTTGAATGAAGATCAGTCATCGCAATATGAACAACTTCCCCTCTCCAACCTTCAACAATAGAAACAACCATTGAATCAGGTAATAATTTATTATTTACACCATCTGCAATAATTGGTTCATTTTTATAATCTTTCAATTTAGCTAACATCTTTTTAACCATTGAAATAGATTCTTTAATTTCTTTGTATCTAAGTTTAAAACGGGCATTAACATCCCCTTTTAACTTCATTGTTTTGCGTGTAAATCCAAATTCTTCAATCCATTTGTCAGGAAAATCAAAGCGTGAATCCAAATCTACACCACAAGTTCTTGCTGCCATACCAACAAGACCGATATCTTTTGCTTTTTCGAAACTTACTGTACCTGTTTTTTCTAATCTTGACATTACAGTAGAGTTTTTAAGCATAGTTTTTACCATTCTATCTACATCTGCTCTAACTTTATTCAAAGTTTGAATAGCACGGTCTATAACCTCTTCTGACGGGTCATAATTAACTCCGCCAACAGTTACAAAACCACGACCCAATCGACTACCGCACATCTCTAAAGTTGTATTGATAACAAGCGTTCTTGTTGCTCCAAAAACAGATGCACCCATCAAATAAGCAATATCACCTGAGATTGCACCCAAATCACCAATATGAACAGCAATTCTTTCCATCTCTAGTGCCATTTTTCTAATCAATTGAGCTTTATCAGATATTGCAATACCTTTCAATGTTTCCATAACTTGAGAATAAGCTGTGTTATAAGCAATTACGCTATCCCCACAAATTGATTCAGCTAATTGATTTGATGGGTTTTTCAACATCATATCTTCAACTCCACGATGTTGATAACCAAGCATAATTTCTAAGTGATAAACTGTTTCACCGTTACACATAAATCTAAAATGTCCAGGTTCAATTACACCAGCATGAATCGGACCAACTGCAACTTGGTGAACTTCTTCCCCTTCCATTTCAAAAAAAGGATATTTATCTTGATTTACCCTAACAGGTTTTAACCAAGGATGATGTAACGGTTCAATTCCAAATTGTTCATAAAATTCTCTTTCAAAAATATGAAAAGCAGGTACTTCTTGCGTAAATGATTCATAAGATGTTACACCATTTCCAAAAACACTTGAAGATAAATATAAATCAGCATTAGCATCATCTGCCAAAATTACAAATAATCTTACGCAACCAAATCCCCAATCTTTACCGAAAAATCCGATTGGTCGCATACCTAAAGCCTTAACTTCACTACGCATATCATCAATTTCGATAATAGGAATTTTGTTTATATCTACTCTTTTATTATTTTTAATTTTAATCCATTTTGCCATAATTTATCCTGCCTTAAAAAGTTCCCGCTGCAAGTTTTATAACTTCGTTCAACCATTGAGGAATATACACCCCAAAAGTAAATACCAAAACAAGCAATATAACTTGCGGAACATACATTAAAATTGAAACTTTGTTTATATTTTTTTCAACAACTTTTGCCTTATCTTCACTCAATTCATCAAAAGCCATCTTGATAACAACTCTACCAATACCATAAAGAATAATTGTTAAAAGGAATACAAACAAACCACATAAAATATAGTGTTTATCTAAAATCATCGTCTTAATCATAATGAATTCACTAATAAACAATAATGAAGTTGGGAAAGCACAAATTGCCAAGAATGATGCCACCCACAACCAACAAGTTTTGCTATCCGCACTATTCAATCCTTTAACAGATTTTATTCTTTTGGTTTCAAATAATTCTAAAATATTTCCTGAAGTTAAGAAGAATGATGCTTTTGCAAGTGAATGACCAATCAAATGCAATACAACAGCATAATAAGCTGCTCCGCCTAATGCCATACCAACGGCTAAAATTCCCATATTTTCAATAGAAGAATAAGCCAACATTCTTTTGTAATTCTTAATGTGATATACAAAAACTGCAGTTACAAACAATGATAAAAATCCCATTACAAGTAACATTAATCTTGCGTAATTTGTACAATCAGCCAATTCCATTATTTTAAAAACTCTTACAATAACTAAAAATGCTGAGTTTAATAATGTTGCAGATAACAATGCTGAAATTGGAGATGGAGCTTCTGAGTGAGCATCAGGTAACCAAAAATGAGCAGGAGCTAACCCCATTTTTGCACCAAAACCAAATAACATAAATACAAACGCTAACTTTAACCACATCAAATCAAACTCTGATGCGTGTCTATATAATTCAGCAAAACTCATTGAGTTTACCGCACCTGATGAAATATTTAACAAAATAATTCCTACAAATGCTAAAGCAATACCAATTGAACAAATAAATACATATTTCCAAGCTGCCTCAATTGAGTGTTTTGTTTTATTGAAATAAATTAAATATGCACTTGATAAGGTAGTTCCCTCAATTAAAATCCAAGAAATACCCAAATCTGTACTCAATAAAGTTCCAGTCATTGATAAAACAAACACCAAAATCATAAATGAATAATGGCATAACTTTTTATCACTGCAATCTAAGTGTCTTACATAACCTGTGTTATACATCGCAACCATTAAAAATACCAAAGACAATACAATCAAAAAAATTGAATTTGTACTATCAACGGCAAAATATGGCACCGATTTATTTCCAACACCTGTTACCAATAATAATGTGCAAACAAAGTGAATAATAGAATAAGCATTCACCATAAAAGTTGCAAACGCTTTCTTTTTCACAAGCATCACCAACAAACACGCAACTATTGGAAATATTAAAATTGTACTAATCATTATATTCATAATCCTTTAAATCTGATAAGTGAGAAACTTCAAGGTCGTTAAACTCTTTATTGATTTCATTTACGAACAAACCTAAGATGTAAACCGCAATGAATACGTCAAGTAAAACACCCATATTAACTAACATTGGCATCTCTTTTGATACTGATAAAGATAATAAGAAAATACCATTTTCCATTGTAATAAATTCAATTACGTTAGAAATAATTTTATGTTTGATTGTAATTAACCACAAACTAATAATAATTGTTGCAACTGATACCCCAAAATAAATCGGAGCAATCATTTTCATTGATGAAAAATAATAATTTGATGCCAAAAATCCACCCAACAAAATCAATGTTGCAATTACCAAACAATAAAAGTGCGGAATATTTGCAGCAACATCACGATTTGAGTGAGTTTTTTTGGTAACTTTATATAAAAACCAAGGAATAACAATTGATTTTACAACCAAAGTTTCAACAGTCAGAAACGCAAAGTTCAACCAATTATTATGTTCCATACCACAACAACAAATTAAAAATAACAAAAATCCTTGCACAATTAAAATTCTAATATGTGCAATAATTCTGCTTGTTGCGGCTAAATATAACATTGTTAATCCGAAAAGAATAATAAATCCTGTTGCCATCTTAACCTCCAAACATCCTTGCCATAACAAGAGATAAAACAACAAGTGCTAATGAACTCATAATAAATACGAATTCAAAAACGTGCGACATTCTTATTCTTGCCATACTAGATTCAACAGTACCTATAATCATTGAAAGTAGTGCGATTACTCCCAAATAAAGCAATATACCTACAAAATCTGAAACATTACTTGGGATAACCATATAAGCAATTAAAGACGAAATCAAAAGCATCTTAATTCCATTTGCCCAAGTTAATAAAGCTAAATCACTACCAGAGTTATCTAAAATCATAACTTCGTGAATCATAGTTAATTCCAAGTGAGTTGCTGGATCATCAACAGGAACTCTTGAACCTTCAGTTAATAACATAATAAATAAAACTAAAGCAGTGAATACAATAATCAAAATTCCGTAAGTTCCTGCACTTGATAAAATTTTACCCAAAGAATCAAAAGTATAATTTCCAGTCAAAGCCATAATTGAACCGATTACCATAAAAAATGCAGGTTCAACAATAGAAGTAAAACAAGCCTCACGAGAAGCTCCCATACCCTCAAAACTACTTCCTGTATCCATAGCTGAGATAAGTGCAAAGAACTTGCCCAAACCTAAAATATAAGCAAATACAATCAACCCAACTGGAATATTTACAATCGCACTTCCACTTGCCAAAGGTACAAATAACCCCGCAAAAATCACACTTGCAAACGTGATAACAGGAGTAATTTTAAATACCGCTGATGTTGTATTACTTATTACAAAATCCTTTTTCATAAGTCTGACAAAATCAAACCAAGGTTGCATAATTGATGGTCCTTTTCGTCCACCCCAGAAAGATTTTGTTTTCTTAATTAGTCCCATCATCAAAAAAGGAACAAATAAAAGAATTATTAAATTTATCAATTTCATTATCATTTCAACTTATCCTATAAATAGACTTCCAATGATTACGATTAGCAAAAATATCAAACCATATTTGATATAAGATTGGATATTTCCACTTTGTAAACTTTCAAATTTTGATAAAAACCATTCATCAATTTTTAATAAAGGATTGATTACATATGCTTCTTCAATATCTTCAAACTGTAAACTAAAGTGAGCACTATGCGGGAATAGTTTTCTTGGTTTTTCAACATCAAAAACTTTCTTAAATAGAGGTTTCAACATTGATAATAATGGACTTGCGTATGATGAAGCGGTATATTGCATATGATTATTTGCTCTGTCATAACCACAACCCCAAGTTTCGTGCATTTGAATTTTTGATTTTGTTAATCTCAATTTCAAAACAACTAAAACTAAAACAAATGCCGCAAAACAACCAACAACCAATGCGATAGTCAAAATTGTCATAAAGATTTCAGAACAACCAGACCAAACATTCATTGAAGTTTGCGGAATTATAGAAAATACAATTTTATTAATTTTTAACAGAATTTTTTGAGGGAAAATACCGATAAGTAAAATCAAAGTTGCCAAAAATCCCATTGGGATTAGCATAATTTTTTCACAATCTTCTTTTACTTGAGCAATTTTTTCACTTCTTGGTAAACCTAAAAATACAATACTAAACGCTTTTGTAAAACATAAAATTGCCATTGTTCCAACAAAAGCCAACGCTGAAATTGCAAACAACATAACAATTACAGCTTCAAAATTATTAATAGATAAACCTTTAAACATACCGAAGTAAATCAAAAATTCACTTATAAATCCATTAAATGGTGGCAATCCACAAATTGCAACTGCACCAATTAAAAATAGAACAGCAGTAATTGGCATAGCCTTAGCAAGCCCGCCCATAATTTCAATATCTCTTGTATGTGTTTTTAAATATACGCTACCTGCTGTTAAAAACATCAATTCTTTAAAAATTGAGTGGTTTAAAATATGGAAAATTCCACCAGCCAAACCAATCAAAGCAACCGCAGGGTTGTGATATGCCATTCCTAACATACCAACACCAATACCCATACCGATTACCCCAACGTTTTCAATTGAAGAATATGCCAAAAATCTTTTCAAATCATGTTGAGTAATTGCGTATAAAATACCATACAATGCTGAAATACCCGCAATAGTTAAGACTACAAAAGAAATTGTTTTAGAAGGAATACCGATTAAATCAATTCCTCTTAAAATCCCGTAAAAACCTGTTTTAATCATAACCCCTGACATAATCGCACTAACATGAGATGGTGCAGCAGGGTGTGCATCTGGTAACCAGTTATGGAAAGGAACAAAACCTGATTTTGTACCAAAACCAACAAATGCCAATAAAAATACTATATTTGCCAATGATTTATTATGAGCTAAAACATCTTTAAACACTGCAAAATCAAAACTTCCAGCTTTGATTGATAAAAGTGCAAATGCCATAATTATAAATAAAACTGATACATGCATAAATACTAAATATTTAATACCAGCCTTTACAACTTCTTTTTTATTACTTTCAAAAATCACAAGGAAAAATGAACTCAATGACATAATTTCCCAACAAATTAAAAACATCAAAGCGTTTTGGCAAGTAACAACCGAAAGCATTGATGCAATTAACATCGGTAAAAATACCAAATGAGAATTCATATTTTTTGATTCTAAATAAGGTTTCAAATAACCATTTGAATAAACCACTGAAACAAAACTCATCACACAAATTACAATAATGAAAAATGCAGAAAGTGGATCAATCACAAAATTCACCGCACCGAATAATTCATTAAATCGAAAAGTTTTAACTAAAATATCTTTCCCTAATAAAACATTACACGCAGGAATCAAGCAAAAAACAGAGCCAATTGCACTCAAAATTGTCAAAACAATTGTTTTAAATTTTTTGCTAAAACTTGCGGCAATAAATCCACTCAACAACAGGATTATTATTCCGATAAAATAGCTATTCATATATATTTTCCACCTTAATTTTTATTTGAAATTTTTATAAATATTTGGGTAAAATTTACTCTAAATTTACGTCAAAAAATCTTGGGTAAATTCTCTCATAAAACCGTTATAAATCTAACAAAAAACAATGTCAAATAATAATCGTTTTTTATATTTTTCCACCTCTCTAAATAGCAAAAAATATTTTTACACGTTTTAAAAAAAACATGGCACGAAGTGATTTTTATTTGATATCAAAAACACCAAAAATATTATTTGCTCAATATAAGGGAAAAGCTCAACGTCTATCGAATGAATTTCCACATACAGTTGAGGAAGTTATCGTTGGACGTCGTGGAGTGAAAGGGCAAAGAATAGTTACAACCTTTAGAAATGCTAAGGGTGAAATTATTGAGCGTTCTTTTGACTATCCAAGAAAGCCATTAAAAAATGTCGTTTACACACACTCAGATCACGTAATAGGTGAAGAAGAGTATGTAAAATCTACCACAAGAAAAGAATATTCAATTCCTCGAACAATTCTAAAAACATACAAAGAATTTCAACAGGCCTTAAGTGAAGTCCAGTCTAAAACTTTTCTTTGGACACATTATAAAACAGAAACAAATCACTTGTCAGAAAACATAAATACAGGTGAAAAAATCTTATCAAGAACAAGTGTTACCAATATGGAAAACATTGGTAAACAAATTCATAGATTTATTGAATTTCCACATGTTCTTGGAGGAAAGATTAAAAAATATATTACCAAATTTTTGTATTTTGAAGTTGATGATGCAAGCGGAAAAGTTATTCAAGATTCAATTTTTTCTGACGGAATTAAATTCCATAGAGGTGATCAGTTTTTACAATTTAGAGCATACGATATTGACGGCGTGAAAGAACCTGCAACATTCAAATTTATGCAAGACAGAAAAGTTGATAGATTAGGAGTAAATGTAAATACAACCTACATCCCTAATGATGATAAAGAAAAAGCCCGACTTGTTGCATGTTTTATACCTATAGATGGTTCTGTTAACTTTAATATGCTTTACAAACCAAAGTCTAAAGCATCAATAATCGGAACTGCAAGACATGAAGTTGAGCATATTTGGCATTATCTACTTGATGCAAGAAACGGTGATAATGAAATTGGGACTTGGCAACATACAATGTTTGAAAGATTTGGCCCAATAAAAAACAAAACTCTTCAAATTGAAGCTGACAAATGTACTCACGCCATAGAAAACTACGTAGAGTTTACCGAAGATTATCAAGCATATTTGAAAAACTATATTGAGGCGGAAGCCAATAGAGAAGGTCGCCTAACCCGAGAAAAATACGACCGACAAGGCGAAAAACTTCGCAAATCCTTACCACATATACCTAAAGAATTACTATAATTACTTTCTCAATAATTTTCTAAAAGGTTTCCAAATTGTATTAATAAGCTTATACACAACCAACATTTTTAAATTGAAATATGCTTTCAATTTAAATTTTCTATCTAAGAAATAATATCGTTGTTTACCAACTTTTGATTGGATATCTGAAAATTTTTCATCATAATTTTCAATTTTATCTTTCGGGAATTTCTGCATCATCTTATAAATAGAATACATATCATCCCAAACATAAGGAGCTGGGCGAAGTCTTTTATTCGTTCCTCTTAATCTTTTTGGATTTTTAATATTTAATTCATCTTCATCAAAATGATTTCCTAATAAATGTTGAAAATCGATTAATTTAACATTTCCATCAGGTTCTACTATCAGATTTTCATAATGGAAATCTCTGTGAATAAACTTATTTTTGAATAAAATTTGTCCAATATTATATAGAGAATCAAAAATATTGTTCAACACATTGTTTGGAAGTTTTGAATAATCCAAATTTTTTAAAGTACAACCCTCAATATAATCCATTGCGACAAACATTTTGTTATCTTCCAAATTACGATACATATATGCTTGAGGGAAATGTTTTTGATTTTGAGCATATAAAACTTGGCAAACTTCATATTCTTTCTTTGCATAAGTATCACCATTGCCACATTTTATAAATATTTTCTTACCGTCTTTATTTGCAATAAAGAAAAATTCGAAATCTGAAGTCGGCTTTTTATTAACCCCAAGAGTTGAAATATTTTCAAACCCATATTTTTCTAATTTGTGTAACCACCACATTCTTCTGATTTGATAAGGGTTATATTTAACTTTTCTATCCTTTGGTTTTACAGGGAAATAATCATTTTCATACATAAATTTCCATAATAATTTTAAATATAAATTATGATTATCTTGTCCTGACTCAAATCCACCTGAATAAAAGTTTGGCAATATTTTTTCTAACATTTCATCATATTTTCTTGATGGAACTTTCTTATGAAACAATATGTGATAAATCAAAGAATAAAAGAAATCAGCTTGAGAAGGAACATAATATCCCTCTGATAAAAATATTCGATTATTTAAAATATCTTCTTCCCATTTTTCACAATAATAATTATCACCTACATATCTCAAATCCAAAACATATTTCTTATTAGAAACAGTAATTTCTAATTTTGATTTATATTTATTTTTCTTGATAAATTCACCATTCAAAAGATATTTGATAGATTTGTAATCATCAACTAATAAATCAATATCACCATCTGAAGCATCTAAACCTCTAAGCACAACATACTTACAAGAACTATTTAACAAATAAAAAATATCTTCAAAATTTTCCCACCCATTTGTACCTCTAGGTTGGTCAGTTATTTTAATATAACCATCTTTTTCATCCCAAACTTTATCAAGCGTTTGAGCATAATAATCTTTGTATGATTTATTAATTAAAAATACTAAGTTCTTATCAACTTCACCGATATCATTTGTTGAATGAATTTTATAACCTCCACCTGTAAGTTTTCTAAATTTTTTCTTTAAAGTTAAGATTTTAGAATTTACTAATTCGTATCCTTTTAAAGTTTGCATATACTCATACTGCGGAGATTTATCTCTAATAGTTACCAATAAAAATTTATCTGTGCCTGTATGTTTGATTTTTCCACGAATTTTTTCGCAATAAAAACGCTCAAGATTTTGTTTAAAAATCTTCTTATCCCAAGAAATCTCATACATCTCAACTATTTCAAATTGAGTTTTAATCTCTTCGATAATCTCTGATTCTTTATGACGTGCGTTACCCCATAACAAAAACAATTGAATTTCTGTTGAACAAGAATTTTGTTTTAACATAATGTTCTGATCCACAAATAAAAATTTATTATAATTCCAACAGTGTCATAATAGAATAAAATGCCTAGTAATTTGTTCCGAAATAAGAACAAATTTAGCTCAAAACGTTCACGCTTAGCAAAAAATATTTTCACAAGTGTTATAGAAAATATAATGAAAATCTTAGCAACAAATTTGTTCTCATCCATATACTTAACCCCTGCAAATAATCAAAAAAATACAGGGATATCTTTTTGTGCTAAAAAAGCCCCAGAAACTGACTTTTTTGAGTTATCATATCAAGCCAGAGCAAAACAAGTTTACTCAAAACTAAACAAGCTAACAAAAGAAGAATATATGGCTTTAACTGAAGCAGAAAAAAATTTTCTACGTTCTGAAAATAGATTACTTATCGACGAAGGAATGACTCCACTTGATAGAGATATTAGAATTCACAACTTTGCAGCTAACGCTATACAAGCCACTTTCGATAGGCAATTTGGCAAAAACAACTATGTCGTAATTACAATCGGACGTTCTCTATCATCTATTTCAAAAGCTCTTGAGGTAAAAATCGGAGAAGATAACGTAAAAAATATTCCACTTTCTTCCGCCAATGAATTGTTCACAACAGGAGAAAGTTTAGATGACTATGAAAGATGCCTGAAAAGTATCACCGATTTACACGGTTTTAACACATTTAAACAATACCTAAGCTCAATTGGTCTAGACAAAGAAACCATTGAAAACTCAGGCAAACAATATGTTATTATGGATTTCGTAGCTTCGGGCAGATCTTTAGCCGGCGCATACACAATACTAACCTCAAACGAACTTCTTGGAAACAAAAAACGCAACATCACAACAGCAAGCATGGCAGATATTACCGCACTAACAGGGCATTCGATACATCTTGTACTGGATCAATTGCTAAACACCTGTGTATTCAAAAAATATTCTTATGTTGATAATCTTCATACAAAAATCGAAAATGTTTCAACTGCGGCAGATTACACCCAATTTGGAAAGAAAAAAGAAATTCGATTGAAAAAACTATTTGGCTTTATGTTATTAGATGAGCAATATTCAGGCAAAAAACCTTTAATAGAAGATAAGATTACTCTACATCTTCCTGCAATAAGACTTTCCAAACAAAATGCCAAACTTTGGAACTCTATTGAAAAACAATACATAATCGACACAAGAGAAGATATTCAAGAAATTTATAAGGTAATGCACGCAACACGTGAAGCACTAAATGAGATTCGCTACGCAAACAAAAAACTAGCACGACAAAAAGATGAACTTTTCACAAAAACTAAAACCCAATGTGAAGAACTTTTTATGAAAAGATTCCCGCTTGAATATCAATATTATAAAAATATTCAACTTTTTGAACAGAATAAAGACACTTTGCCAAGCAGATTAACCGAAGAAGTTGAACCAATTATTTACGCAGGAATTATTGATAAAAATTCGCCTGTTTATAATCTTTTTGAAAGTACGAACAATGAAATTTCAGCACTTAGAAAAGAAAAAATTTTTATTGATGATGAATTTTCACAACTTGTTTTTGATAACGAAATCTTAAAAGATTTTGCAAAAGAACTTCGTAAAAATTACTTGTCTGACAAATTAAACTCCAAATATTATGAGAGTTTTAGACCCGAATTATTTGAATTCTTAGAAAAAGTCGCACCCAAATATACAATAGAAAAAGGACAAGAATTAACCAAATCGGTTAAACGACTTGCAATAGAAAAACAGTGCGAAGTTGAAGATATGTACGAAAACTTTATGAATGAAACAATTGAGCTTATAAACTCAACAAACAAATACCCAAATCAAACAGAATTAGCACAAATCGTAGAACAACAAAATAAAATATTAGAAGATATTTTATAACCTCTACATATACCTTAAATACTAATGCAAATATTCACCAAAAAACATAATATATAGAGGACTAAATAAAAGGAGAATATCATGAGAAATTTTGTTGTTAAATTCGGTGGATTTATTGTAAATATTATGGCATTTATAACCCTAATAGGCTTAGTAATTTCAACAATTATGATGATTCAATCACAAGGCTTGTGGGCCGGATTAGGAGTACTATGGGCGGGACTTGTAAGTTTCATTTTTGTATTCTTTTTAATCTATCTTGTCATGTCTATCAACGATAAATTATCAATGACAAGTTCGGAATATAACAAGTACTAATACTTACTACAAGTTTTGAACAAAACCAGAAAAGATGTCTGACGATGTCTTTTCTGGTTAAGTTTTAGTATTATATATTAATCAAGTTTACTATTTTGAAGCAATAATTCTAATAAATCCGAAGTTTCAAAATTCACTAATACCGGTTCTTTTCCCAATTCAACATCATTACTGTAAAAAGCCCATTTTGAAGCATATTTTTTCAATTCATCAAAATTATGCTCATTTTCTTTCATATTTAATAGAACATCCAACGGTACATATCTATCATTATAATCAAACCTCAACATAGCACGCTCTGCAGCTTTTCCACGGCCCAAATACATGAAATACATCTGAATATCATAACCAGCCGCAGAAAACTGTTTTAATATATTTTCATTACTTGTAAAATCAGATAATGTTCCATCAAGAACCACATTTACCCCTTTTTCAATCGCAAGTTTGAATGCACGATTTAAAATATCCCAACTTTCTTCATGCACTTCAAAAGAGTTAAAACCTTTATATTCAGGAAGTTGTTTTTTAATCTCATCGGAGTTTAGTACAATATAATTATGCTTGTCATAAACCTTTGCAACACCATCTTTGCCAAACTTAGTTTTACCACTGCCACCACGCCCACCAAGCATAATAAAAGTTGGCTGTTTTCCATATTGAGGTTTTGCATCATCAGAATTTGCAAAAATATTATCTAAAATATTTTCGTGAATTGCTAATCTATCTTGCGTATAAACCCCATCATTATCAGAATATCGCTCTTTTGTTTGAGAATGTGTTTGCCTAATATTATCATTGTACCGGTCTGCAGCTTTAATTTTTTCTCTTAAATTTTCTTCCTTTTCTCCAAGGAGCAAACTTTTTATAATATCCTCTGATGAAATTGTGGCAAATTTTTCTCTGTCGGCATTATTAAGAATTTGCTTATAACCAACCCCGCCATAAATTTTTATATCTAATATATCTTGACATTTTTCTAAATCAACTTTGAATCTTTGAGGCTTTGCATCAGGGGTTTTAAAAGATGCCCAATTTATCCATTCTGCATTAAAAAAATTGTATAATGACGGATTTATATTTATTCTTTTTTTATCGAAAAAAGTATTATTTTTAACAGATTTTATCCAACTTTTCGCAACCTCAAATGGAGAAAGTTCATTATAATTATCCCAAAATCTTTGTTGTATATCAGCAGTTGAAAGGTCTTGATTTTCAAGTTTCGGAATAGAAGTTTTCACTTGCATTTTGTATCCTGACAGAAACTTTTTCGGACGATTTTGGCTATTTATTTCAACCCAATCAATAATACCCGAACCTAAATTCAACTCAATAACATCCTCTTTTTCACCTAAGGATTCGACCATTTTAGATAGCATTTCAACTTGCTTCTCAGATAATAACGACTGATTTCCCGAGATTAAAAGATTTGCTGAAAAGTTAGGATAATATGTATTTCCGGAATGATTGTTAATTAACATATTCACTAGAAAACTTAAACATCAAATATTTTGCTAGAAGGTAAATATTAGTTAAAAAAGCAGATGTTGGACAATCCACTCATTATTTATTGGAGTAGTTTTAAAGAAAAAAATACGTTTTATGTTAGAATAAAAATGATATTAGCAAGATAAAAGAGGTGAATTTGAAAAATATGAAAAACGTATCTATGAACAATTAATTTAATAAAAAAATAAAATTCCGTATCAAGTAGTGCGTATCATTGAAAAATAAATAGAGCCACAAGTTTTGTTTTGAAAATTGGCTATTTATGAGCAGATTCAAATTTAATACCAAATTGTAAAAACACTTATGGTGTCTGAATTACAAAAGGACTCTTTGAAATCGAGAAAAGAGAATCTGCACAAAATAACGGAGAATTTTTCTGAAATTTGAGTTTTTAGAGATTCTCACAAAATCGCCAAAACCCACGTAGTGCGGAATTTTTGCACAAAAAAGAGACCTTAATCGGTCTCTTTTTTATATTGGTGGAGGTTAGGAGATTCGTGTCTTGCTCGTTCGCGTTTAACGGCAGTTCCGTGTTTTGCTTCTTGGACTTTGTCCAATCGCAAAAACACTCCAGCCTCAGCTCACTCGCGCAACTCCTTTGAAATGTACTTCGTACATTGGAAGCTTCTCTTTACCAAAACAATCCAAAATAAAAGGGACATCATCAGATGTCCCTTTTATTTTGGAGGTTAGGAGATTCGAACTCCTGACCCCCTGCGTGCAAAGCAGGTGCTCTACCAGCTGAGCTAAACCCCCATCTTTTCGATGGTGCAGTCGAAATTTAATTTCGGCTACAAGATATATAATACATGCTAATTTTTTTTTGTAAAGGGGTTTGTTAAAATTTTTTTATTTTAACTTTTTACCAGTCAAATAATCCTGTTATTGCTGACATCCAATTTCTATCTCTATCAGCCCTTTTTTCAAAATTGTCATCTCTGGCAGTCAAAGAAACATTTGATTTGTTTCTCTTGTCTTCCCTTTCAAATGTATCACTTGAACCTGTTTTGGATATGTAGTCCCCTACCCCCGTCGTCTGTATCGCATCTAAGTAATTATCTACCTCTGAAGCATGTCTCGACGGATTAAACTCAAAAGACCTTACTGGTCTTACAAAATCAAGTTGTCCAAGTCTTGTAATCATGTCTTTAATTTAAGTGTATCAAAAACACGAAATTTTTTCACTATTGTAACAAATTTATGTAATAAATCGTTTCAATTTAAAAAAGCCCCAAGTTTCCTTGAGGCTTTTAATATTATTCTATTCAGAATTATTTTCCTTCAACAACTGCTTGTGCTGCAGCTAATTTTGCTTGAGGAATTCTGAATGGTGAGCATGATACATAGTTCAAGCCAATTCTGTGACAGAATTTAACTGAATCAGGATCGCCACCGTGTTCACCACAAACACCACCAACTAATGATGCGTTTACAGCTTTACCTTTTGTCATTGACATTTCAACCAATTGACCAACACCTTTTGTATCAAGTGTTTCAAATGGGTTAGATGCTAAGATTTTTTGTTCAACATATCTGTTTAAGAATTTACCTTCAGCATCATCTCTTGAGTAACCGAATGTCATTTGAGTTAAGTCGTTTGTTCCGAATGAGAAGAATTCTGCGTATTCAGCAATTTCATCAGCTGTTAATGCTGCACGTGGAATTTCAATCATTGTACCAAATTTGTACTCAACTTCAACACCTTTTTCAGTCATAACGTCTTTTGCAACACGAACTAAAATTTCTTTAGCAACTTTTAATTCGTTAACATGACCGATAAGTGGAATCATTACCCAAGGTTTAACTGCATAACCTTCTTTTTTCAAATCACAGCATGCTTCAAAGATTGCTCTTACTTGCATTTCGTTGATTTCAGGATATGTTAAACCTAAACGGCAACCTCTTAGACCCATCATTGGGTTAGATTCTGAAAGACCTTCAACGATGTGAAGCATTTCTTCTTTTTCAGAAGAATCTTTGCCAAGAGCTTTCAATGTTGCAACTTCAGCGATTAAATCTTCTTTATTAGGTAAGAATTCGTGAAGTGGTGGGTCTAATAGACGAACTGTTAGAGGTTTGTCGCCTAATTCTTTGAACATTGCATAGAAGTCAGCATATTGCATTGGAAGAAGTTTAGCTAAAGCTTCTTTTCTAGCTTCTGGAGTACCTGCAATAATCATTTTTTGTACCCAAGGTAGTCTTTCTGGATCCATGAACATGTGTTCTGTACGGCAAAGACCAACACCTTCAGCACCGAATTTTAATGCATTGATGATATCTTTTGGAGTATCAGCGTTAGCTTCAACTTTAATTTGTCTAACTTCATCTACCCAAGAGAAGAATTTGTTCCAGTTGTCATCAATTTGAGCTTCAACTAATTTAACAGCACCGGCCATTACAAGACCTTTTCCACCATCTAAAGAAATGATGTCATCTTTGTGGTAAACAGTTCCATCAGCAGCTGTTAAAGTTTCATTGTCTAGGTCAATTTTAATATCTTCACAACCAGATACACAAGGTTTACCCATACCTTTAGCAACTACTGCTGCGTGAGAAGTAGCACCACCACGTAGAGTTAATACACCTTGAGCAACTGCCATACCGTGAATATCATCTGGACAAGTTTCAATACGAACTAAGATAACTTTTTCACCAGCTTCACCTCTTGTAGCAGCTTCTTCAGTATCAAATACAATTTTACCAACAGCTGCACCAGGAGATGCGTTTACACCAGAAGAAATTTTCTTAGCTTCTGCCAATGCTTTTGTATCAAAACATGGTAATAAGATTTGGTTTACTGAATAAGGATCAACTAATTGAATAGCTCTTTCCTTTGTAATAATACCTTCTTCGCACATATCAACAGCAATTTTTACTGCAGCTGCAGCTGTTCTTTTACCATTTCTTGTTTGAAGAATATATAATTTACCTTTTTCAATAGTAAATTCCATATCTTGAACGTCTTTGTAGCCTAATTCTAATTTTTTAGCAATATCTACATATTGTTTGTATAGGTCTGGCATTTCAGTTTCTAATTCAGCAATAGGTTTTGGTGTTCTGATACCAGCAACAACGTCTTCACCTTGTGCGTTTGTTAAATATTCACCATAGAATTTGTTTTCACCAGTAGCTGGGTTCCTTGTGAAAGATACACCAGTTGCACAATCATCACCCATGTTACCGAATACCATTGATTGAACGTTAACCGCTGTACCGAAGTTATGGTCGATTTTGTTCATGTTTCTGTATGCAACCGCACGTGGAATATTCCAAGAACGGAATACTGCTTCAATTGCTTCTTGAAGTTGAACGTATGGGTCTTGTGGGAATTCTTTTCCTGTAACTTCTTTAATTACTTGTTTGTAAACAGGAAT
>JAZSDA010000081.1:0-40490 GCA_045530955.1 Candidatus Gastranaerophilaceae bacterium | reverse complement strand
AGTTTTAGAAATACTTGCTGTATTTTCTAATTTGTGAGTTGAAAGTTGCAATCTAGCTTCTAGTAATTGTTTCTTCCAATCAACAATAGCATTTTGTAACTCATCTACTGTTTTTTCACGCATTTCACTTAATTTCATTTTACTTTTTTCCTTTATCTTGTTCCTCATCTTATCCGACCCGAAGAATTAACTTCTTGTTAAGATGTGGATTGTTGTTATGCTTGTTCTCTTGGTTGTTCAACGATTTTTACTTTGATAGGAAGTTTTTGTGCTGCAAGTTCTAATGCATGAACTGCAGTATTTCTATCGAAGTAATCAAGTTCAAATAATAATCTATTTGGTTTAACAACTGCAACCCAGTATTCCACGTTACCTTTACCAGAACCCATACGAGTTTCAGCTGGTTTTGCTGTAATTGGTTTATCTGGGAAAATTTTAATCCAAACGTTACCGCCACGTTTGATTTCACGAGTCATAGCACGACGTGCTGCCTCGATTTGACGGCTGGTAATCCAACCTGGCTCAACTGCTTGTAGAGCGTATTGACCGAATTCAAGTTTTGTACCTCTAGTTTCAGTACCTTTCATTCTGCCTTTCATCATTTTGCGGTATTTTGTTTTTTTAGGCTGTAACATTATATTTTGCTCCTATTATTTTTATACCTATTAGCTTTCGTGCTTATTCAGCATTTCTGCTACGTCTTGGACGTCTGCCGCCTTTTTCAGCGTTGTCCTTACCACTTTTAACTTTGATGTTTTGGTCTGCCATTTCGCCAGGCATTAAGTTGCCTTTGAAGATCCAAACTTTAACACCAATTTTACCCATAATTGTATCAGCTTCTGTGAAACCGAAATCAACATCAGCTCTTAGAGTTTGAAGAGGAATTCTTCCTTCTTTAGCCCATTCTGAACGAGCGATTTCAGCACCACCCAAACGTCCTGATACCATAACTTTGATACCTTGAACGCCTGAACGCATTGTTCTTTGCATAGCTTGTTTCATAGCTCTTCTGAATGCAATACGTTTTTCTAATTGTTGAGCAATAGATTCTGCAACTAATTGAGCATCTGCATCAATTCTTGCAACTTCTACAACGTTGATGATAACAGGTCTGCCGATGTATTTTGTTACTTCTTGACGAAGTTCATCGATACCTTGACCACCACGACCAACAACTATACCAGGTTTTGCTGTTACAACTGTAATTGTTGTATTTTGTGCTTTTCTAGCAATCAAGATTCTTGATACGCCAGCTGCATATAGTTTTTTCTTAACGAATTTTCTGATTTTAGCATCTTCTGCTACGAATACTGCGTAGTCTCTAACCTTTGCAAACCATGTGCTTGCCCAAGGTTGAATTATACCTACTCTAAATCCGGTTGGATGTGTTTTTTGTCCCATTTTATTACTTTCCTATTTTGTTGTATCACTAACTACTAATGTAAGGTGTGATGTACGTTTCATTCTTGAATACATACGACCTTGTGCTCTTGTTCTTGCACGTTTGTAAGTAACACTCTCATCAGCAAAGATTTGAGAAATCTTTAATGATTCTGGAGCTACGCCATATTGCTCACGAGCGTTTGCAACTGCAGCTTTCAAGTTCTTTTCAACTACTCTTGCTGCGAAGTAAGGCATAAAACGTAACATATCTTGAGCTTCAATAACAGCTTTACCTCTAACTTCGTTGATTACTCTACGAAGTTTTCTTGCTGTCATTTTTATGTCTGTTTGTCTTGCTTTTGCTTCCATTTTTTTATCCTTTATTTAATATAGATATCACTTTTTGAGATTCTTATCTCTTTTTCGCTTTATCTGCACCAGCGTGACCTTTGAATAATCTTGTAGGTGCAAACTCGCCCAATTTATGTCCTACCATTTGTTCTGTTACATATACTGGTACGTGAGTTTTACCATTGTGAACAGCAATTGTATGGTTTAACATATCAGGTACAATCATTGATGCTCTTGACCAAGTTTTGATAACTTTCTTTTCTGAATTTGCATTCATTTTATCGATTTTTCTTTGTAGAGCTTCTTCTACATATGCACCTTTTTTTAATGAACGTGCCATTTATTTCTCCTTTATTGTTTATTGTTATTTTAAAAAGGGCTTTAAATCGTTTTGGCTTAAAGCCCTATTTAATTATTTGTTACTTTTTGCGTCTTCTAACGATTAATTTATCAGAAGCTTTACCTTTTTTACGAGTTTTGTAACCTAGAGCTGGTTTACCCCAAGGTGTTTTAGGGTGTCCACCAGGACCAGTTTTACCTTCACCACCACCGTGAGGGTGATCGCAAGGGTTCATTGTTACACCACGTACAGTTGGTCTGATGCCCATGTAACGTTTTCTACCAGCTTTACCGATTGATAAGTTTTTGAATTCTGAGTTACCTAATGTACCGATAGTAGCCATACATTCTTTTCTTACCATTCTCATTTCGCCTGAAGGTAATTTAATTGTTACATAGTTACCTTCTTTAGCCATTACTTGAGCTGAGTTACCAGCTGATCTAACCATAACTCCGCCACGACCTGGATTCAATTCAACGTTGTGAACGATAGAACCTAACGGAATCAATTCTAGTGGAAGAGCATTACCAGTTTGAACTGGAGCTTCTGGACCACTAACGATTACATCACCTACGTTTAAACCTTCTGGAGTTAAGATATATCTTTTTTCACCATCAGCGTAGAAACATAGTGAAATTCTTACGTTTCTGTTTGGATCGTACTCAATAGTTTTAACTGTTGCAGGTACGCCAAATTTATCTCTTTTAAAGTCAATTACACGGTATGATTTTTTTACACCGCCGCCTTTGTGACGACATGTAATTCTACCAGTGTTATTTCTTCCTGCTGTTTTTTTCAATGATCTTAATAAAGATTTTTCAGGAGTTGAAGTAGTGATTTCTTGGTAATCACTTCTTGTCATGCCTCTTTGTCCCGGAGACGTCGGATTAATTTTCTTAATAGCCATTTTATTTTCTCCTACTATTTACTTGGCTTTTGTACTTACTTGTTTATCTTTCCCGCCTGTCAAATCTGAGATTTGTTCGTTCATTTCGCTTTCGCTACATTCACAACGGCGGTCATATTGTGTTTCGCCCTGCTCGGTTTGCTTACCGCAACCCGACTCCGGCTTCACACCGGCTTTCGCCGATTAAATTCCCATAAATTCGATTGGTTCGCCTTCGATAGTTACAACTGCTTTTTTAGATGAATCAGTTCTACCGAATTTGTAGCCCATTCTTTTTTCGTGAGATGGCATATAAATTGTTCTTACTTTTGTAACTTTTCTGCCTGGAAAAGCTAATTCTACAGCTTTAGCAATTTCAATTTTTGTTGCATCTTTTCTTACTTCGAAAGTATATTGTGCATTTTCTGTTGCTGCCACTGATTTTTCTGTAATTAATGATTTTTTAATTACGTCATATAGTCTTTCTGTTTCTTTACTCATTATTGTAACCTTTCTGTAATTTCATTTACAGCAGATTCAGTCATAACAACAAAATCAGCTTCCAATAAATCTTTCACATTTAAGTTTGTTGGTAATAAAAGTTTTACGCTTGGAATATTTCTTGCTGATAATTCTAAGTTAGCATTTTCATCAGCTTTTGTATTTGCAACGATTAAAACTTTTCCGCTTACGTTAAGAGATTTCAAAGCACTAACCATTAATTTTGTTTTTGGTTCAGCGATTGTTGAGAAATCTTTAACTACAACGATTTGAGCTTCTCTAGCTGACAATGCTGATTTAAGAGCTAATTGTCTAGCTTTTTGAGGCATATTGAACGCAAAGCTTCTTGGTTTTGGTCCGAAGATTACACCACCGCCTGCGAATAATGGTGAACGAAGAGAACCAGCTCTTGCTCTACCAGTACCTTTTTGTTTCCATGGTTTTCTTCCACCGCCAGCAACTTCAGCTCTTGTTTTAGCACAAGCTGTACCTTGTCTAGCGTTGTTTAATTGTCTTCTTAATGCTAAGTGCATTACATGGATGTTAGGTTCTACACCGAAAACTTCTTTCGCTAATGTAATTTCACCTAATTTTTCACCGTTTGTACTTAATATTTCTTTTGACATTTCTAATTTTCCTTTTTACATTGTTACTTCTCGTTTAAGACTGCTTACCGCTTGCTATTGCTTTATTTGGCAAGACCAGCCGGTTTTAATGACTTGTCCTTGTCTTAGTGAATTAGTTCCATTTTGTTCTTGTAGGAACGATTGTAACTAATCTACCTTCGCATCCAGGTACTGAACCTTTAACTAATACTAAACCGTTAGCTGAATCAACTTTAACTAATTTTAATTTAGTAATAGTAACTCTTTCGTTACCCATGTTACCAGCCATTCTTTTACCTTTGATAACACGTGAAGGAGTTGTACCTGCACCGATTGAACCAGGTTCTCTGTGGTTTTTAGAACCGTGAGCCATTGGTCCACGTCCAAAGTTCCATCTTTTTACTGTACCTTGGAAACCTTTACCAATAGATTTACCTGTTACATCTACTTTTTCAACATTTTCTAATACAGAAAGTTCAACCTTGTCGCCTACTTTGTAGTCTTGTGGGTTGTCAACTCTGAATTCTTGAAGATGTCTGTAGTTTGATAAGTTATTTTTCTTGAAGTGACCCAATTGAGCTTTTGTCAAGTGTTTTTCTTTCGCTGCAACTGTACCAACTTGGATAGCATTGTAACCATCTGTTTCAACTGTTTTAACTTGAGTAACAACAGTTTCGTCAACTTTGATAACTGTTACAGGAATAGCCAAACCTTGTTCGTCAAAGATTTGAGTCATTCCAACTTTTTTTCCTATTACACCTAGTGTCATATTCTACCTTTCCTGCTTGCCCTACTTGGTGCGAACACATTCCGCCCCGTTTCAGGTTTGCATTTTCTCTTGCGAGCGCTACTTTTGCTTACTTGTTCTTTACCTCATTGAAGGACTTTCACCTTCCACCGCCTCTTCGCCTAGAACCTGACTAGGGCGGGTAGTAGATCACATTATCTATGCATAATGCTTATTCAATTTTCAAAGACTGGAATCGTCGCAACTATCTTGCTTCGATATCTACACCAGCCGGTAAATCTAATCTACGTAACTCTTCCATAGTGGCTTGAGTTGGTTCGTAAATATCGATAATGCGTTTGTGTGTTCTCATTTCGAAGTGTTCACGTGATTTTTTATCTACGTGTGGTGAACGCAATACACAATAAATACGTCTTTTTGTAGGTAAAGGAATAGGTCCAGCTACTTTAGCGTCTGTTCTTTTTGCTGTTTCTACGATTTTTTCAGCAGATAAATCAATTAGTTTGTGATCATAAGCTTTCAAACAAACTCTGATTCTGTTTTTCTTTGTGCTAGTTGCCATTTGCATTCCTTTTTCTTTTTTCTATGTACTACTTTTGACAAAGTCTTAAAACCTTGTCATACTTAAAGTTTTCGCTATATATTTCGGTCACTATACTTCAAGCATAATCATCTTAAAACAAACAAAATAGGCTGTCAACCTTGATTTTACATGTTTGTTTAGATTTGTTAACAATGTAATAAATAAAAAAAGATTGATTTTTCAACCAATCTTTTTTATTCGTTTTTTATAAATTAATCCATGGATTTTGAAACATATTTGGAAACAATTTCTTCTAATTCAGAAACATCTCTTGATGCTTGTCGTAATTCTACCGGTAAGGTATCAAAAGGCTTTACAAAAGCTATAACTGAAGATTTTAAAAGAGAACCGATATATTTTGCCTCATAACAAAATCTGTCAAAACCTTTTAAACTTCCAACAACTTCATCGTAATTTCCGTAATTTTTCAGAAAACTTTCCCAAGTTCCTTTAAGAGGTTTATTACTTAATTGAATTCCATCAGCATACATTTCTAGCGCTAGGTATGTTTTTGGTTCAATAACAAACTTTTCACCATCAAATGTAAAATCAAAATGTTTATCATTTGCGTGTTTTTCAATCAAAGAAGTCAAACTACGCTCAACAACATTGTACGGTTTTTCACCATAATTTGACACAAGATTTGCAAATGCATCTTGGGCAGGTTTCTTTTCAGGAAGTCTAAATGCCATCCCGAAATTTTGTCGATTGTAGTATTGTTGATTGTTTCTAATTTCCATTAAGCACTTACCTTATTAGTTGGCAACTCCGTCAACTTCTTCTAACGCTTTGCCAACAGGTTTTAATTCTGGGGCAAATGCACCTCTAATTGTCGCTTCATCAGCCATTCTTTTATTTACTTTAGCTTCAGCAGTTTTTACATTAGCAGATGCTTGTCTCAAGCTAGCTGGTAAAGCTGTTGTAGGATCAGTCATTCTATCAAATGCTAACATTTTTTTATCGAAGAAATTAGCAACTTGTGCAAAGAATTTTCTGATACCTTTTTTACCTTGAAGTCTTTTTTCGCATCTAAATTCACAAGCATCAGCACGACTATAAATTTTTATACCGTGCATATCAACTGCAACACCAGTATCAAAAGTAATAGCTTTATTTTCTAGCATCTCCTCAGCTTTTTTTGTTTTAGGAGCAACTGCAAAAGTATCAACACCATTTTCGTGAATATATTTAAAATCAAAATGAGTATCACCAGCGTGAGCTTTTTGCATTTTTACTAATGCTTTTCTAGCTTCCTTGGCAGTCATTCCATAATCCAAAAGATAATCAACTAACCTTGCCATATCTTTTTCATCAGGAGCTTTAAACGCCATACCAAACGCTGGGCTAGTATTCATTGGGGTAATGTTTCTAATTTCCATGTTAAATTTTCCTTTCTACACTTTGAACTGGAAATACAAACGTGCATAAAAGAAAAAATTGCTATTTTACAAAAATACTACTTAACAAAATTTACAATAGAGTCAATCTTATCTTGAGAATCACTTTCAATATAAATTCTCAACAAAGGTTCTGTTCCTGATGGACGAACTAAAATCCAAGTTGTACCATCTTCAAGATAAAGTTTCACACCGTCTTTGAAATCTTTTTTAGAAACTTTTTGTCCAACAACTTCTTCCATTTGTGAAAATTTTTCTAATACAGGTTTAACTTCAGAAACTTTTTCTAATTTTTTATCAACACGGGTATTTATGAATTCACACCCTGCAAATTTTTTCAATTCTTTTTGAAGTTGTACTAAAGATTTACCCTCATAAGCCATTGCTTCAAGAACCAAAAGATTTGCCAAAATACCGTCTTTTTCTGGAATATGTCCTTGAATACTCAAACCTCCAGATTCTTCACCAGCAATAATTGGATCGTATTTTCTCATAGCTTCGCCAACATGCTTGAAACCAACGGGAGTTTCTATAACTTCTACCCCTAATTTTTCAGCAACGATATCAAGCATCAAACTAGCACCCACTGTTTTAACCAAGCAACCTGACATCTTTTTGTTTTTCTTCAAGTGTTTCAAAAGAATTGCAATAATTTCATTTGGTGTAACATATTCACCATTTTCATTCACTACCCCAAATCTATCTGAATCACCATCATTTGCAAAACCAACATAATTTTTGTGAGCTTTAATATAATCAATCATTTCACCCATAAATTGAGGTTTTGGCTCAGGCATTCCACCACCAAAATTTGGATCGTGATACATCCTTATACTATCAAATTTTATATTTTTTTCGTTCAATAATTTATCAAAATAACCAATACTTGCAGCATACAAACCATCAAAAATTATGTGAGATTTATCTAAATTATCTTTAATTTTTTCAAAATCAATAATCTCTTTTATGTGTTTAAAATACGCATTTGAAAAATCTGTATAAATCAATTTCCCTTTAACACAAGACGGAACATCTTTACCAAAATTTGAAACAATTTCGTCTGTAATCTCACTTGTTGCAGGTCCTGCATAATCTGGAATAAATTTAATTCCCAAATATTCAGGAGGATTGTGTGATGCTGTAAACATAACCGCACAAGCATCTAATCTTTTTGCATTAAATGCCAAAACAGGTGTTGGTAAAACTTTATCACTATATAAAACTTTGAAACCGATATTTTTTAGAATTTCTGCACACTGCATAGAAAATTCTTTTGCCATATTTCTTGGATCATAACCAACAATTATGGTTTTATAAATTCCATAATTATCGAAAACATATTTACCAATTGCTTTTGATACAATTGCTACATTTTCTTCATTAAAATCTTTTCCTACAACGGCTCTCCAACCATCTGTTCCAAATTTTATTTTACTCATATTAAACCTTTAAATTTTCTACGGATTCTGTTATAATCTTACTAGAAATATGGAGTTAAGTAAATGTCTAATTTTGCATCGATTAAAAACATCGCCTACTTAGAACCTCAAAATTCGTTCTCTGAAATGGCTAAAGACGAATTCTGTCATCAATTAGGATTGAATTGTTATTCAACACCATTAACTACAATTAAACAAATTGTAGAATATGTTTGCGAAAACCCTGATACAGCAGGGGTTCTTCCTGTTGAAAACACATTAGACGGAACAATCAGAGAATCATTAGACTGTTTAATTCTTTCTAAAAATCCTAACATCAGAATTATCTCTGAATTAGTTATGCCAATTGAATATTGTTTACTATCAAGGACAACTGAATTTTACAGTATTACAGGTCTAATCGGTGCACCAAGATTAATCGGGAAATGCCAAGATTTTATCAAAAACGAAATGCCTTTTAGCTTAGACATTATCGAAGCTCCATCAATGCTGGAATCAGCTTACGATTTGAGAAATCACAACTTAACTTACGCATCAATCGGTAATAAAAAAATTGCAGATACTTGTATGCTAAATATCTTAAAAGAAAATATTCACGATGATAAAAATAACAAAACAAGATATATTTTAATCGGTGATATCGAAACAAAACCAACAGGCAAAGATAAGACTACTGTTGCATTTAGAACAAATAACACCCCTGGGGCTTTGTTAGAAATTTTGAAAATATTTTTAGAAAATAATATAAACTTATCTTATATTTCATCCCGCCCATCAAAAGTTGAACCGGACGAATATATTTTCATTGTAAACTTTGACGGACATATTAAAGGATCAAATATGTTAAAAGCAATCAACGAAATTAAACCTAAAACATCATTTTTCAGATACTTAGGTTCATATAGAGCCGGAACAACTGTTGATTAGTCTTCATTGATTATTTTCAAAGCTCTTTCATACGAAGTTGTACCATAACCTTGCTCAATGTATTGAGGATATTCATCTTCAATGTATTCGTAAGCTTTTTTAATTCTTTTTTCACCAGATGGATGAGATGAAAAGAAATCAAAATAATTCCCAGAAATTTTATTTAAAATTGAAATAGTAGCAAGCGGGTTATAGCCTGCTTTAACCATATAATCAATACTTTCTCTGTCTGCCTTTATCTCTTGGTTACGTGAAAATTTCTTATTTGCAACCCCGCCAACAACTGTTGTACCTGCTAAAATTGCACCTGCTTTAGTTAAACTTGATGAATCTTTTATAAGTCCCAAAACAGATAAAACCGTTCCAGTTGCACCTGTTACTCCAGTTACAACTCTTCTTGCCAAACTCTTTTTAACATGATTTTTGGTAACGTGCCCCATTTCATGCCCGATAACAAACGCTAATTCATCTTCTGTTTCGACATACTTTAACAAACCGCTATAAATCGAAATTCTATCGTGGATATTTGTCGAAGCATTCACTTCATCTTTATCTGTTACAACAAAAACGATGTCCTCTTCAATCCCATTTGCCAAAACTAGTTTTGTTCCAATTCGATTGATTTTATTGAACGCTTCATTTGATGACCAATTATCATAATAAGGTTTTATCTGCACAGAAACAGAACCTTGCAAAACGTCATTTGGTAAAGTTGTTTCAGTAGCAAAACAACAAGTTGACATGAATAATATTAATAATATCGCTATTAATTTCTTAATTACCAATTAGATAATCTCACCATTTAAGTACCAAGTTTTTACACTTGTAATTTTAACGTTTATAAATTCGCCAGTCAAATCTTTATCACAAGGAATGTGAACGATTTTATTGTTTCTTGTTCTACCTGTAATCACATTTTTACCTTTGTGATTTTCAAAATTTTCAACAAGAACTTCCATTTCACGACCTAAGAATTTTTTATTTGAAGCTAAACAACATTTTCTGTTTTGTTCGTTAAGTCTAGCCAAACGTTCAAATTTTGTGTCTTCATCAATATACTTATCAACCCATTTTGCAGCAACTGTTTTTTCTCTTGGAGAGTAAGCTGCAGTATTTGAATAATCCAAACCGATTTCTTCCATCGCAGTCAAGGTTTCAACAAACTGTTCCTCAGTTTCTCCTGGGAAACCTGCAATAAAATCACTTGTAATAGTAACATCAGGAACCATTGCACGAACTTTATTTGCGATTTTGAAATAAGTTTCTCTATCATAACGACGATTCATTTTTTTCAAAACTTCACTGCTACCTGATTGCATTGGAATATGGAAATATTCACAAACTTTGTCTAATTCAACAACTGTTTCGATTAAATTATCAGTAATATCTGTTGGATAAGATGTTACAAAACGAATTCTGAATTTTCCCTCAATAGCGTTCACTTCACGTAATAAATCTGCCAAACGATATTCTCTATCAGTGAAATCTTTACCATAACTATCAACGTTTTGACCTAACAATGTAATTTCTTTAAAACCATCATTTAAGGCATCTTTTACTTCTTTTAAAATTGTTTCAGGAAGTCTTGAACGTTCTCTGCCACGTGTGTATGGAACAATACAATATGTACAGAAATTATTACAACCTTCAGTAATCGGTATCCAAGCATTCACTGATTTAACACGATTAATTTGATATTGAATAGCTTTATCATCTTCATTTTTGTGAGTTTCTTCGCATACACAAACTTTTTCACCTGCTTCAATTGTTTTGATAATTTCAGGTAATGAATAAATTTTATGAGTACCTAAAACAAAATCTACATAATGTGCACGTTTAAAAATTTGCTCAGCTTTTTGTTGTGCAACACAACCACAAAAACCAATTTTTAATTCAGGTCTTGATTTTTTCCACTTACCCCAAGTCCCGATTAAACTGTATGCTTTATCTTCTGATAATTGTCTGATAGAACAAGTATTTACCATCAATAAATCTGCTTCTTTTGGGACTTTTGTTTCTTCATACCCAAAATTAGACAACATACCAAACATACGCTCAGTATCTGATTTATTCATTTGGCAACCCATTGTTTCTATATAGACTTTTTTCATTATTTCATACCTCTTATTTCGACTAATTGTATTTTTATCTTATCTGAAAAATATCGTTTGTAAAATGAAACGTATTTGACCAACTTAAAATGAACAAATATAATTATTTGCAAGGAGATAAATCAATGAAGAAAAAACTTATTGCACTACTTATAGTATTATTTTTAATCGTTTCAGCAATAATTTCTACAAAACTTGAAAAAGCTAAACTTGAAAAATTAGACATTACCAAAAATGCTCAAAAAATAGTAGAAAATGCCCAACTTATCGACATTAATACAGATCATAACCAAGTTTTAGATGTTGCTGAATATATGAAAGCAAACAAAATAAAAATGCCATCAACATTAGTCAATTTTGATACTCACAGCGACCTTGTTATAAATATGGATATTTTAACTTTCAAAGAATCTAATGTTGAAAATTGGATAAATATAATCGTTGCAAAATACCCTGAAATAAAGGAAATTTATTGGGTTATGCCATATGAAGAAGCAAAATCAAGAAGTCTGCAAATAGCTTTTGCTGAAAATGATTTGGAATATCTTCTTGACCCACAAGTTCTTTATGGAAATTCTACAAACCCTAAAATTAAATTATCACACTTTATATTTACACCATTAACAAAAAAAGCATTCGAACAAGAACTTTTAGTTGATACAACAAACGGAAGAACCCACGAAAATACAACCGATGAAAATATACAAAAGATTTTTGGAAAAGATAAATCAAAACTTAAAAAAATAAAATTAATAACTTGCACAGAAAAGACTTTGCCCGATCTAAAAGATAAAGATATTCTACTAAGTATTGATGCTGATTACATTGGTAATTCAGGATTTGATACAATCGGGGGGTTTAATTTCATAAAAGATAACGTTAATGTTAATGCTGTATTTTATTCAATATTTAAAACTTTAACTAAGAAAAACGCAAATCCAAGAGTTGTAACACTATCTCTATCCCCACAGTATTTACCGATAGAAAACCACGAATATGTTAAACATATTTTTGAATACATTTTGGATATTTCAAATAAAGAAGATAAAATAACAAACTATAAAAACGAATTTATAGATCATGAATTATATATGTTAAAATATCAAAAAGCCGATAATTAAATCGGCTTTTTTGTTATTCGATATTTAAAATTCTGTCTAAACAAGCTTTTGATGAATACTGCCATTCTCTAAATGTAATACGTTTAACTTTAAACCCACAACGTTCAAGAATTGCTTGTTTTTTCATATTAGACATATGGTGAAGTTTTTTATTATCATCCATACCATCAATTTCAACAATGAATTTATCATCTACAACTAAATCTGCACTCAAACCAGCAATTTCTACACCTGCATCAACTTTGTGGTCAAGTTCTCTGATTGCCTGAGCAATTTCACGCTCCAGTGCATTTTTGTAGATATTTTCATCAATTTCATTATTTTTCAACGCTTCTTTTCTATCTTTATATTGTTTTAGATAAGAAACATAATGTCTGAAATGTCCGTCAGGCATTGTATCCAAATCGTGAGATACAAAGTTTATACATTTATGTCTTGCACGAGTAATTGCTACGTTAAACAGATTTGGTTTTTGCAAGAATGTAATACTTTGCGGATAAGAATTATTTGCAAAAGCCCAAGACATCAAAATAATATCTCTTTCATCCCCTTGGAATGTATGAGCTGTACCAATTTCGATTTGGTGTTTTTTAATCATATAATCAGATAAAACTTTTGGAACAGATATTTTTAACTGCTCAACCTGAGCTCTGAATGGTGAAATAATACCAATACTTACAGGCTTATCAGGATTATTTCTTTCATCTTCGATAATAATTTCGTGTAAAGTTTTAACCAATGCTTCAATTTCAGGTAAGTTTCTTGTTGCATCAGAATCAACTTTACCATCAGGAACATTGATAATATCAATTGCCATATCATCTGATGTATCTTTTTTCATAATACGAATTCTGTCGTTATAAAATTCTTTATTTGAAAAATCAATAATCGGAGGTAAACTTCTAAAATGTTCATCTAACATTACAGAATTCATAGAATAATAATCTGCCAAATCAAACATTGAATTAGTTCTAAATCTCCACATCAATTGATATTTATCAGGAATACCATATTGACTTAAAAATGATTGTTCTTTAGCTTTTTCCAAGAATGACAAGTGAGGAAGTTGTTTATCATCACCAACTACAACAGTTTTCTTCGCACGATACATAATTGGGAAACAACTTGCGATATCACATTGAGAAGCCTCATCAATAATGGCAACGTCAAACATACCTGGTTTTAATGGAAGTGAATCAGATACAGCATAAGTTGTTACACACCAACAAGGGAATGCATCCAACAATGGTCTAAAATCTTCATCTTCCATAATTTGGTTAGATTTTTTCTTTTTACGTTCAACAAGTGAAAGTGAATGAACCTTAATTCTTCTAACTTTTTTCGCATCACGCAACAATGCCTTTAATGCTTCACGTCTTGTACTTTTCAAGATATTTATAGCCAAAGGTCCTTGTTTACGTTTCATTTGACGAATTTGTTCACTCATAACATGAAGATTACCTGTTTTTTGAATATCAGATTCAATTTTACGCAATCTCCATTTTTGAGTCATAAAATCAAGTTCAACTTTTAATCTATCAAGATTTTCCGGTTCAACTTCAAAATCTTTTATATCAAGAATTTTCTTTAATTGTCTTAAACTAGACATATTCGCAATACCTGCGAAAAATCCTGATTTTTCCATATTTTCGGTCAATGATCTAATCACATCATTGATATTATCAATCTCAGATTTTTTAAGTGGACGACGGATATATTCCATTTCTCCAACAACAGAAGTTTGTTCTTTGATTTCATTTTTAAGATCGTACCACTCTTTTTCTAATTTCAAAATGCGTTCACATTTTTCTTCAGTTTCACGCATACAATCTAAATGTTGACGCATATCTTTTACATCTGCAAAGATAAAATCTTCAACATCATCATCTAGTGCAAATTTACCTGAAGTTAATTCTTGCAACTGGGTACTTAATTGTTTTTGGTAATTCATTCTCCCTGCACGAAGTGCCAAATAAGGAGCACCCAAATCATTCAATCTATCTGCAACAACGTCAACTGCCTTATCCATACGTGATGCAACAAGAACAGTTTTACCATTTGCAATCAAGTGTGCAACAAGGTTTACGATAGTTTGAGATTTACCAGTTCCAGGAGGACCTTGTACGGCAACCAATTTATTATGCTCAATATTTTTGATTACTCTTTCTTGAGAATCACTTAAGGCTAATGGTGTAATCGGATAAAATTCACCTTCGCTATCTTTTAATGGAAATGCCTTTTCAACAGATTGAGTATATTCATCATTAATTACACTCAAAGTTGTTTCTCTAAATACACCACTTGGTTTTTCAGAAATTTGAGTTAATTCGTGTAAAACACCTGCAGTAACTGCTGGACGTTTTGTCAAAATAATAGCACTTTGATAAGTTACACTAAGTTTTTTAATCTCACCAACTGCAACTTTTTGTTTTTGCTCTTGAATTTCATCTTCTATAATTTCATCATAATTTTCGCCTGTGATTTGTACATCAGACAAATCTCTTGAAGGTCCTTCATCTTTTGATACGTTATCTTCATCAACGTTTTCTGATGAATCTGTCGCAATTTCTAAATCAGGAATTAATGATTTCAATGTAGTTAAGAAAATATCCATTTTCTCTTTAGTAATCGGAAGTTCAGGAACAACATCCAAAATCCCTTCCAAAAATAAATCCACTTCATCGTCATCATCACCTTTTTTAAGCAATGCAGCCAAAGCACCTGTATTCAATGACAACACTTCATCCTGAAGCATACAGTTAATATTCACCCCATTACGTTCCAATTTACAAGGAACATATAATAATGGAGTCAAGAATTCATTATGACGTTTTGATTTGCCATTACGTCCAACCAAGAACATATAACCGTAAATCAAATATTTATCACGGGCACTTGCAACACCTTGCAACATCAATTCAGTTAAATTAGGATTTGAACCGTCAAGTTTTAGATAATCCAAACCTTGAGTTAATAGAGTTTCCTGTTCTTTAAGGAAAATCCATTTATTATCTTTATCCCCTTTTAAGTTCCTAAAAGTTGAACTTTTAACTTCTTCTCTCACACAATCGTGCAAATATAAGCTCAATTTTTTGATAAAACTATTATTAAACGCTGAATTAAGTGCTTTCGTTGCTTCTTGTAACATATTTTTCCTCTTCTAATTGACGTCATTCTGAGCGGGAATTGAGATTCTTCGGGCTAAAGCCCTCAGAATGACATGAGCGAAGAATCTCATAACCTATTTCATTTTACACTATTTTACGCTAAAATCAATGTATGGACATCATCAATATACAGGATAAAAACTTATTTTTTATAGGCGGAGTAGTCAGAGATGAACTACTTGGCAAAAAAAGTTTCGACATCGACTTAACGTATCAAGGCGATGCAATTGAATTTGCCAAATCTATTGATGGTGCTGAGATTGTGCAAATTAACGAACCTTTTGGAACAGTAAGAATAAAATTAAACAACGAAGAAATTGATATTGCTTCCACCAGAAGTGAAACCTACCCTCAAAAAGGTCATCTTCCAGAAGTGAAAAACATCGGTTGTTCTTTAAAAGAAGATATTTTACGTAGAGATTTTACAATCAATGCTCTTGCAAAATCAACTCTTACAGGTGAAATTATAGATTACACAAATGGACTTGAAGATATAAAAAATAAAACCCTAAGAGTTTTACACGATGAAAGTTTTATTGATGATCCAACAAGAATTGTCAGAGGCTTAAAATTTGCAATTCGTTTTGGTTTTGAATTGGATGAACATACAAAAAAACTTCAAGATGAATATTTAAAAAATATAAATTACGATATGTCTTTTAAAAGATTAAAAAAAGAACTTATCGAAACATTTAATCTAAATTCAACAGAAGCATTTAAAAGATTTGTTGAACAAGGCATTTATAAACTAATATCACCTGAAGAGTTTGAATTACCAAAAATAAATTTAGAGGATTTAATCAACAAATATAATCCTGAAAATATTTGGTTAATTTATGTTGGACTTTTGCCAAACATTTCAGATCTTCCACTAACAAAAATCGAAAAAACTATTGTTGAAGATTATAAAAAATTATGTAATACAAATCTAACTTCAAATTTTGATATTTATAAAACATTTAATGAGTTAAACATTGAATCAATTTTAATGTATGCAACTCAAAATTATGAACTTGTAACTCATTATTTGGATAATTTACGTCAAATAAAAATAGAATTGACTGGTAAAGACTTGCAAACACTAAACATTTACCCATCACCAAAATATCAAGAATGTTTTGACTATGTATTAGTTCAAAAATTAGAAAATCCTGAACTTGATAAAGCTCAGGAAATTCAACTTGCTAAAAACTTTTTTAATATTATTTAATTCCAAAAGTTAATTTTATTTGTTTCAATTGACCATTACGGGTTTCAATATCGATAACATTATTAACCGCACGAATCAAATCTCTGGATTCAATACCTTTTCTGAATGCAACTGCATAAGGTTCTTTTGTATAACGTTTAGGAAGCAAGGTTACACTGTCATCTTTTAATTGCATACCCAAAAGAATTGTATCATCAGAAACAATTGCATCCCCTTTACCGTCTTTCAAAGCTTTTAGAGCTTCGGTGTATGTTTTATAACCAATAACTTTCAAATTCGGAATAGCAGTTCTCAAACTTTGTTCACTAGTTGATCCGAAAATAATAATCGCAGTCTTACCACTTAAATCTCTAATAGATTTTACAGGACTACCTTTTTTAACCAAAACTGCTTGTCCTGCAATATGATAAGGATTTGAAAAATCAATAATTTCCTGACGTTTTGGAGTAATAGACATTGTTGCAATCAACATATCAACATCACCTGAATATAATTTCATCATTCTGTCAGAAGATGTTACCGGAACGAATTTTACCTTTTTATCACTACCTAAAATCCCTCTTGCAATAAGTCTTCCTAGTGATGCATCATAACCTGCATAATGACCTTTATCATCAATATACCCGAAAGGATAAGTGTCTGTTTTTATTCCAACAACCAGTTGATCTTTTTTAATAACATTTTCCAAATCATTTGCAAGTTGTTCTTCTTTTGTTTTCTTTCCACAACCTGTGCAAACAATCATAACTAATAACAATAATGTAATTATCTTTTTAATCATAACTCTTTCCTCTTTTTCTAATAATACCCCAATTTTAAAACAAGTCAAAGTAGTAAAAGTTGTTAATAAACTTGAAAAATTTTCAAATTAAGTTATTATAAAGTCCATGAAAACAATAATTCTAACAGGAATGATGGGAGCGGGAAAAACTACTGTTGCTCACATCTTAGGAGAAAAATTAAATATAAAATCAATTGATATTGACACTCTTATTGAACAAAATGAGGGAGAAAAAATCTCTGAAATTTTTTCAAATAAAGGGGAAGAATATTTTAGAAAAATTGAAAAAGAAACAATAGAAAATATATTTACCCCTACTCCTGAAAATTTAGTAATTTCTTTAGGCGGCGGAACATTAGAAAATTCCGAAACCAGAGAATTTTTATTAAACAATTCAACAGTAATTTATCTAAAGACATCCCCTGAAGTAATCTTCGAAAGAATAAAAAATAACACATCAAGACCGCTACTTTGTGGTAATATGTCAGTAGAAAAAATTACAGAAATTTTAGAAAAAAGAGAAGCAAATTATCAATCTGCAACTATAACAATTATAACTGATAATAAAACACCAGAGAAAATAGCTGACGAAATTATAGGAGTTTTATAATGATTGAACTTTCAGTAAATATAAAAGGCAAAGAAAAAAATTATCCAATTCATATTAATAATATTGATTTGGAAAATTTGAAAAATGCAATACTGGAAGAGATCCATTATAAAAATTATATTGTTGTAATTAGCCAAAAAGTTCACAAATTATATTCAAAAATTTTAGATTTTCCAAAAGATAAAATCTTCGTTTTGAAAGATGGTGAAAAAGAAAAAAATTACCAAAATTATGGTAAAATTTTAGACTTTGCACTAAAAAGAAAACTAAAAAGAGAAGATGCAATTATTGCAATTGGCGGTGGAGTAGTTGGAGATTTAGCAGGTTTTGTCGCTTCAACTTATATGAGAGGGATAAATTTCATCCAAGTTCCAACAACACTTCTTGCTATGACAGATAGTTCTGTTGGCGGCAAAGTTGCAATTAACACAAAATTTGGGAAAAACTTAATCGGATCATTTTATCAACCAAAATCTGTTTTTATTAACGTTAATTTCTTAAAAACTCTTGACGAAAAACAATTTAAAAGCGGTTTGGGTGAAGTGATAAAATACGGATTTATCGAAAAAAGTTGTAATTTTGACAACGATGCACACGTAATCAACTTTTTAACAGAACATCAAGAAAAAATTATCGCACGTGATGTATTGATTTTGAAAGAACTTATTAAAATGTGTGTTGAACTAAAAAAATCAGTGGTGGAACACGATGAAAAAGAAAGTGGTTTGAGAAAAATTTTAAATTACGGACACACATACGGACACGCATTAGAAAAACTTACAAACTACAAAAAATATACTCACGGCGAAACTGTCGTTGAAGGAATTTCTTTTGCATTAAGGCTTGCATTTAATCTAAATTTAATTGATAAAGAATACAAATTCCTTTGTGAAGACTTAATTAAAAAATACGATTACCCACCTTTATTAAAATTTGAAAAAGAAAAAGTGGTCGATGCCATGCTCAACGACAAAAAGGCTACTGAAAACCACATAAAATTCATACTTCCGACCCGTTATGCAACAGTTGAAGAATATGATTTTACACCAGATGAACTAAAAGAGATGATTTACTCTTAACATACTTGCAATCCAGATATAATGCTGATAGTATAGGTATAAGATACAGTTACTAAAATATACTAATGGAGTAAATATGAATTATAAAGACTTGCCAAAATGCCCAATTGAAACCACACTCAAGATGTTAGGCTGCAAATGGAAGGTTTTGATAATCAGGGAGCTACTTGACGGCACAAAACGTTTTGGAGAATTAAAAAAGTCTGTTGTTGGAATTACACAAAAAGTTCTAACTTCAAAACTTAGAGAAATGGAAGAGCTAGGTCTTTTAGAAAGAACTATTTACCCACAAATTCCGCCAAAAGTTGAATATACCCTAACTGATATCGGATATAGCCTCAGACCTGTATTAGAGTCTTTAAAAGGTTGGGGCAAAGACTACAAGCGTTATACAAAATTATTAGAAAGAATGAGGGGGTAATAAATGCTAAGTAGCTAAGCTAATTAGCATGATAAATCTTATTTACCCATTTACCCCTAGTTGAAATCACTTTCTGCTACAACTGAAGCGATTAATTCACCATAACTATTAACAGTACCATTTGTTTCTTCAACAACGTATCTGATACCTGTTTTACCTTCAATTGCTGCTTCCGCACAATCCATAGCATCATCCCATTCTTTAAATTCTGCTACAAATTTCTTTGAATCTTGTGATTTATCTGTTGATGTATAAACTTGAAACATTTTTATCTCCTTTTTTCTAAATTGTAGCACATAAATTTATTTGTATAAATTTTCTAAATGAGCAGACTCCACGGCTTTTTTAATTGCATCATTTTCATCCGTAAATAAAGAATCTTCGCCAATTTGGGAAATAACATCTAAAGATTTAATTTGGTTGTAAACTTTTTCATTTGGAATTGCAAGATACAATTTTATTTTCTGAGATTGCAGACGCACAATAATATCTTCTAACGCAAATATAGCGGACATATCCAACTCAATATTTGAAGAATAATTCAAAATAATATATTCCGTTTCCAAAAGTTCATCAAAATGAGAAACAATTTGGGTAATCGAACCAAAGAAAAACTGCCCATCAATGTGCAAAATTCTTATCTTATAATGAGATTCACGCTCAATTTTTGTCTCAAAATCCGTATATTTTTCAGGACTATATGTATTAACTTTGATATTAGTATCATCCGCAATACGTTTTGCATAAAGTAGTGCTGCTAAAATCACACCAACACCTAATGCAAAAATTAAATTATAAAATATGGTTAAAAATAACACCGCCAAAAGAACATACAAATCATCTTTTGGAGCATAACGTAATACTTTTATAACTTTTAAATCCAAAATATCATAACCAATTTTAATCAATATTGCAGCTAACACACAAATTGGAATTTGAGAAATAAATCCGGTAAATTTCCAAAAAACAATCGCTAAAATCAAAGCACATAAAATTGCAGAAACTTTAGTTGTTGCTCCAACTTTTACCGCAGCCACACTACGCATCGTAGCTGCAGTTCCATACATTGAACCAGTTAATGCACAGAATAAATTCCCTATACCTTGAGAAGCAACAAGGCGTCTGGAATTATGCTTAATTTTTGCCAATGAATCCATAATTATTCCGGTCAACAAACTTTCACTTGTTGCGATAAAAGCTAAAGTTAAAGCAATTGGAGTATCACGTATAATGGAGTCAATTGTAATATTCAAATTATGAGCATGAGGTAAAACAAAATTTACTCCGGAAATCTTTTCCACATTCAAACCATATCTATAAGCAATATAAGTCATTACAACCAGTGCTAACAGTTGAGCCGGAACGAATCTGGTGATAAATTTAGGCGTAAAGAACAACATTACCAGTGTTGCTAAACCCAATAACATTGCGTGAACATTGATATTTGAAAACAACTCCGGATAATACAAAATTGTTTTTATTGTTGAGGAATAAGTAACTCCACCCAACAATGGTGATAGCTGTAAAATTATAATAATCAAACCAATTCCTGTTAAAAACCCTGAAATTACGGGATAAGGAACATATTTAATCATTCTAGGAATTGGAGTTATAGCAATAATCATTTGAAAAACTGCAGCCATTACAAGAATCGGAATAACATTTGCCAAATTTCCCCCAACACTTGCAACAATAACAGCAGTGATAATTGCAACTGGACCGGTAGGACCTGATATTAGCGGTAAGTTACACCCTAATATTCCTGCAATTAAAGATAAAATAATTGCCCCCCAAATACCAGCTCCAGCCCCTAAACCGGATGCTACACCAAATGCCAATGCTTGAGGAAATGCAATAATACTTGCAATAATTGCACCAAATAAATCACCTTTAAATATATTTAATTTTTCTCTAATTGCACTCAATTTTCAATTCTCTCTTTATACTAATCTTTTGCTAATTTTAGCATAAAAAAATGAAGGCCTTTAAAAAAGCCTTCAATTATCTCTCTTCTTATTCTTTAAAATTTTTGAGATTCCACGGGCTAAAGCCCTCTGAATGACACAAAAATTTCTAAAATTATAAACTTGCCAATTTCAAACTGATAGATTTGAAAAATGGTAATTTTTCTTCTAATTTGATATCTGAAATTACTGGGAATTGAACGATTACACCATCTGGATCTTCAACAATTTCATATAACTCATCGTCTTCTTCAACGATATCAAAATCTTCTTCACAAGATTCTTCATCTTCAACAACGATTTCTTCCCATTGTTCATCTTCAGAGATTTCAATCAAACCATCTTTCATAAGAACTTGTCTTACTTCATCTTCCTCTACACCAACAGTTGGGGCAGTTTGGAAAAGACTACTAAACTTAGTAGTTTTAGTTCTCATTCTCAAATTATTAATATCTTTCAAATTACTTCTAACAGTCTGTGCTAACATAAAAATCCTACCTCTCCACGTTTCTAGTATAGAACTTTCGCACAAATTTAACATACTCTATATGGTTGAGATTTTTGTAAATATTGAGGCTTGACAAAGTGTTAGGTTTACCTTACAATTTATTATGAAGAAAGGTTAGATACATGTGTGCAAAAACTCAAACTTTATCATCAGGGCTTGAAGATTACTTAGAAGAGATTTATATTGCTCATCTAAACGAAACACCATTGAAAGGTGCTGAACTTGCCCGCAAACTAAATATTTCAAGAGCTTCTGTATCTGAAGCATTGTCTAAATTAGTTGCTAAAGATTTGATTAAATACAATAGCTATGAAGCAATTTCACTAACCAGAAAAGGTTTAGAAGATGCTGAAAAAGTTTATGCAAAACATCATATTCTAAAAGATTTCTTTGAAGAAGTTTTAGAAATTTCAGCGGATGAAGCAAGTGAAAATGCTTGCAAAATCGAACATATAATTTCTCAAAACGTGTTAGACAGAATGATTAATTTCACTGATTTTTATAAGAAAAACAGAGAAGCAATAAAGAAACTAAAAAAGGAAAATTAACAAACGATGACCCCGATATCAGCAATAGGGAAATATTTAGACCAACCATTATTAACAGCAAAAATATCAAAACATATTCCAACAGCATTAGCAGTAGGAGGGGCAGGAGTTTTAGTTCACGAAATAGACAAAGCTCCGGAAAATAAAAAATTTAAAACAGGTGTAAAAACAGCAATAATATTAGCCGCAACAGGCACATCTGCAGTTTATGCACCAAAAATCGCAGCAAAAATCACAAAAAGAGAACTTGCAAAACCAATTTCTGAAATTCAAAAAAACAATACAAAAATGATTGACGAATACTTATCAAAAACTAACGTTGACGATAGTATCCGCACAATTTTAGAAAAAGCAAAAACAAAAGTTTTATCACTCAAAGAGGTTGCACAACTGAACACTAAAGAACATAAACCATTTATAAATAAACTTATTCCACCGCCTGAAAATATCCAAGCAAAAGATATTTTTAAAGAAATCGGCTGGCTATCAATTTATGGTGCAGTTCCTGTTGCAGGTGGAATTGCAGGTGGTGTTGTTGCAGATTCTTTGACTGAGAAAAATTGGAAACAAAGAATTCCAAATAAAATTAACGAAGGTTTATATCAATACTTAGCAAATATTTTCTTATGTAATATTGGTGCAGGTACGGCTTTAGCTATACTTGAAAAGAAAAATATCACATCTAAAACCGCAAGATGCTTAGGTATGGTTGGCGGAATTCTTTTAACAGGAGTGATTGGCGGCAGTGCTATTGCAAACTTCATAGGTAAGAAAATTATTAATCCAATTATGTGCAAAGAAAAATCATCAGAAACTAGACGTCCGGAACTTCTTGATATTGGTTTACACGTTGATGATATTGCAACAGTATCATTATTATCAGGTTTAAAATGGATTGAACCAGCATTACCATTGTTGTATTCAATCTCAGGATATCGTGCGGGAATAGGTTATAGAAATCACCACAACCATTCTCAACATGAAAAACAAGCTCATTTTTTACGACAAGAGTGTTAGGCAACTCTAACACTTCACCTTATTTTACAGCCCCACAACTGTACACTTAAAGAGGCAAGCGCCTCTTTTTTATTACAGAAAATTATAATCTATGAATTACTAATTTTGATTTATCGTTACCAATAACTCTATCAATATCAGCCGCAAATCTTTCATATTGCTCAACTGAACAATGAATTTTCCCTGTAACTCTTTCTAATATAGGTGGAAATTTTGTAATCCTTGATTCAAAGATTTTATTTTTATGATAAAGAAATAAATCACCATCAATAACTCTAACCCGAGCTAATAAATCATCTTCATTCAAACCAAACATTGAATATGGGACTGAAATTCCACTTTTTGGATTTAAACTATAAACCGGACGATAAGTTCCTATTTCTAAAGTGCCTTTACTTGCATTTGTTTTTACACCTAAAAATTGGAATAATGAGATATCATCATTATCACCAATAGCTTTCGCTAAGATTGGAATTTCATCAATATTTGTTCTATTAACCTGAAGATTATCTAAAGATTGTCCTACAATTCTAGCTTTAACTCCTAAAAATTGGAATATTAATAAATCATCATTATCTTTAATAGCTTTTGCAAATGTACGTTTTAAAGCATCAGTTTCACTTAACTTTTCACTTATCATAATTGCTTGAGATGCTTTTGGACCCTCATCAACAATTGCACTATGACATTTTAATCCTTTTTCAGCAATAAAAGATTTAATCTCATCCAATAAATTCAAAGGAACAATATTATTATTTTCCACACCCTGAATTTGGTCAATTTTACCTCTTGCAGTTGTCATACCAACCAAAGGTTCCCATAGATTTTGTTTATTTCGTGCCAAATAAATATAGAAATCACCATCTTGTAATGCTGCTTCAGCTTTATCCACACTTGAACGTGTACACCAGTTTTTACAACTCAAAATTTCTAAATGCTCAATATTACGTGCGGCATTTTCAGGGTCGTGTTTTAATGATGGAACTTTTACCCAAAAACTTTGATTTGTAGATACCCCTAATTCAGTCAATAAGTTATCTCTTAATCTATGAGTGTACATTTCCAAAAATGTTGGAGAAGTACAACGAACTGCCCTATCCTTTGGCCCGATTTTTTCAAAGCCTTGAATAGTTTCTAACAATGCTTTTTCATTAAATGGAACAGGAATGTGTCTATTAGAATCTTTTAATTCACTACGAACAGCGTTCCAAATTATAAGTTTTAATGACGGATTTTTTTGAATTTTTGCAATCAATTGAGGATCTCTTGAAGTTCCGTCAGGTGCATTCGGTTTCAAATCTCTGAGATATTCTAACCATTGATTCATACGTGCAACTCTGGCTTCATTGATTTTATCAACTGAGAAAACTCTAATATCTTCAGGAATGTAACTTTTCCACTTGATTTTTTCATGATTTGTCAATTTATAAGGTAAGAAAATTCTATCTTCATCAATAAGTTGCTGAATAGCTTGACCAATTTTCTTTGAAGATAATAAGCTACTATCTATTTTATATGATTTATTACCGCCAATAATTTCTGATGCTAAATACTGAAAAACAGTTTTATAAGCAGACGGGGATGATTTACCTGTAAAACTCACTGTATCCGCATTTAGTGGCATCAAATTAGGATACTGTTTTGCAGGTTTAATATTATTATAATTATAGATATATTGAGGATTTGATAAACTATTTATTTGCAGCAACATATATTTAAAATCCTTTTAGGGTTAAATTTATGCACACTTAAAAATTCAAAAATGAAAAATTTTGCGGTATTTTTTGCTATACCTTAATAATTTTTAATAAAATTTGGGCAAAAAATATTTTTACAAGTTTTAAAACAAAAAAAGGAGTATAAAATGGAAATTAGTTTTACATCTACATATAGAATCCCAATTACTCAAGCAGGAGTAAATAACGCTAAAAAAATGAAATTAAGAGAACTTATCGAATCATACCCAAACGGTTTGATTGGTAAAAGCAAACAAGGTTACGCTAGAGTTTCAATGCCTGATAGCGAAGATGAAAACTTTGTACGCAAATTAAAAGGTATTGGCTATAAAATTTTCCAAAGATTTGATGGTGAAAATATCGGTGCTGACGGATTAGATTTATTCATTAAACAAAAATTAGATGCAAGAGATTTTAATCAAAAAGGTAAAAATCCAGCACCCCTACCAAAAGCAATAAAAGAACAAAGACGTTTAGAACGTAAGTTTGGCAAAGTTGAAGAACAAATTGAAGAAATAAAACCAATAGAGCCAGAGGTAGTTGAAGAAGCTCCTCCTCAACCAAGCTCAAAACCAAAAATCAAAAGATCAAAAATGGAATACTAAAAAAGTGGGATTTAACTCCCACTTTTTTATTTATGATTCGTGTAAAACAATTTCACCTGTTTTTAATGATTCCGGAACGTTTATAACTTTTTGATTTGAACTTCCTACCCAGTGAAGATTATTGTCTAACAATTCTTCAACAAATCTTCCTTCTGCAAGAACATCAATATATTTCATTCCTTCTTCATCTTTAACATCAGCCCATTCAAAACCTGTGTATGACCAAACCGATTTTTCAGGGAATAATTCCTTACATTTTTTTGCTAAACGAAAAACTTCAGGTCTGTTAAACGGATGGAAAGGATCTCCACCGCTGAAAGTTATACCCGCACAATGAGGTTTTGCCAAAGCTTCAAACAATTCTTTTTCAGCTTCCTCATCAAATGGCAAACCACTTGTTACATCCCAAGTAACTGGATTTTGACAACCTTGGCAACGGTGTGTGCAACCTGAAACCCACAACACAACTCTAAGACCATCACCGTTTAGCATATCATCTTTTGTTATATCGTGATAATTCATTACATGCTCACCCTATCTTTAATTTCTTCCATTTTTGCTTCGTTCAAACGAGTATCACCGTTTACTCTTGAATATGAAAGATATCCGTTCATTCTGTCAATTTTTGTAAGGTTTCTGCTACCGCATTTTGGACAAGAATCCATTGACAATTCTTGGTGACCACAATCATCACAATATGCTAATGATAAGTTCACACCTTCATAGAAACCTTTATCCATAGCTCTTTTTAATAAAGTTTTGATAGCATCTGAATTATAAGAAATTGGATATTTTACATATTGGATTTTTCCACCATTGAACAAATTCCAAAATCTATTTTCTAAATTTTGTTTTTCGATAGGTGAAATTTTTTCAGCAACATGACAGTGGAAACTGTTTGAAACATATCCTCTATCAGAAACCTTATCTTTAATACCGTATTTTTTACGGAATTGTTGAACTTGTAAACCACAAAGATTTTCAGCTGGAGTACCATAAATTGCATATAGGTTTCCATCTTCTTCTTTGTATTGGTTAACTTTTTTGTTGATATATTCCATAACTTCAACTGCAAATTCGCCATCTTCAACTAATGATTTGCCATTATAAAGTTCTTGCAATTCATTCAAAGCTGTAATACCGAATGAAGCAGTTGCAGCTTTTAATAATGGTTTGATTTTATCAGAAGGTTTTAAATGTCCGCCATAGAAACCACCTTCGCAATAAGCAAGAGGGTTCACAGATGCTTTCATTTCTCCAAGATATTCATAAGTTCTGATGTGAATATTTCTGATAAGCTCCATATAATAATCAAGAACTTCATAGAAATCTTTGCTTTCGTGTCTAGCTTTTGCAAGAATCATTGGCAAGTGAAGTGAAACAGCACCGATGTTAAATCTACCAACGAAAATTGGTTTATCATTTTCATCAGCTGGATACATTCCACCTTTTTCAAACCAAGGAGATAAGAAAGCTCTACATCCCATTGGTGAAATTACACGTTTATATTTTTTGTACATGCTTGCAACATAACCATCACCAGTTAATGACAACCAGTCAGGGTACATTGCACGTTTAGAACATTCAACACCAGCTTCAAATAAGTCATGAAGTTGACCACCTTCGCCGTGAAGTTCTTCATCATACAAGAACACAATTTTAGGGAATAGAACAGGTTTTTTGTTATCTTTTTTACCTTGTCCTTTTTCTCTAATTTTTAACATTGTCATAGAAGCCATTCTTTCGAATTCCCCGCAACCAAGACCCATAGTCATTGTGATAAATGGATAATCACCACGAGATGAAGCAACTGTATTGAATTTGTATTCCCAACCTTGGAAACCTTGTTCAAAATCATTTTGAACATCTAACATAGCTTCTTCTCTAGCTTTTTCAAAAGATAAGCCCATGCAAATATATCTGTTATACATTTTTTCATAAGATTTTTCAGCATAAGGAGCCAAAATCTTATCAACTTCTGGAACTGTAAAGCCACCATACTGTTGGCTTGCAGCTGCCATAACAATATCACCGATAACATCAAATGCAACGTCTAAAGTTTTTGGTTCGTTATACCAAAGGTTACCCATTTCAAAGCCACCTTTAAGAACTTCTGCAACGTTGAATAAACAGCAATTCATAGTATCACGACGTGCTGACATATCGTGGATATAAATATAACCTTCTCTAATTGCTTGTAAATCATCAACAGTTAGGAAGAATTTTTTGTATAATTCTTTGTTTAATTGGTTGAAAATCAATGAACGCTTAGTTGAAACTAAAGCTGAATCTGAGTTTGAATTTTCTTTATCACCAATATACATAATTTTTTGGCTTTCTTGATAAACTTTATCAAGCATAGCAACGAAATCAGTTTTATAGTTTCTGTAATTTCTATAACTTTGAGCAACTCTAGGATTAATACTTTCTAAAGCACTTTCAACAATGTTATGAATTTCCCAAATTGAAATTTCATTTTTCTGCATATCACTAACGTTTTTATTAACGAAATCACAAATTCTTTTAGTATCTTCATCACTAAAAGAAATCATCATACGTGTTGCAGATTTTTTAACAGCATTAACTACTTTTTCAATGTTAAACTGTTCTTTTGTACCATCTTTTTTTACAATGCAAACACTATCAGTTACTCTAGAAGCGTTATCAATAACTTCTTGGGCAAACATAGCATTTGACTCATGTACTCTTCTGATTGCATCAGATACATGAGCAGATGAAATTCCTACTACATTTTCACTCTCGTTCTTGTTAACCGCATTTTGCATAATAAATAAATCTCCTCAGTCTCGTAAGTCGCATGCTAGATCAAGTATTCTGACTATCACAGTTGCGGACCAGTGAAGGACTTTCACCTTTACTTCCCTTAATCTCTATTCAATTATTCTATCATGGATTAATGCAAAAATTAAGTTAAATTATAAAAAAATGAATCTTTGGGTTGATGAATTTTGTAAAAAAACTAAACATTTACTCTCAAAGATAGATTTAGTGGGGGGCATGCTCCGTGCAAGAATTTAGTTAAAATATTAAATCATGATAAGTAAGATTAACATTTGTAAAATTTACACTTATTTGTAAAAAATTTTCCATGCCCGTGTTTTTACCTATTGACAAAAATAAAAGTTTAGATTTATACTAAACTCAAGGAAAAGGAAATTATGATCAAATTATACGCAACAACTTCATCCTCATCCTCCAAGTCAACATTATCGGGACTTGGTGGTTTTAGCGTGTAATTTTTTAAATTGTTTTTGATAATTATACTTTAAGATTTTATATAGTGAGTCCCGATTTTGCGGGGCTTTTTTGCGTGGACTTTTTTTGAACTTTGTGGAGAAAAGATGAATTTAACTGTAAACAATTATGATATAAATAGACACTACCAACCTCAATTCAGAGGGGCACTAGACGGAGTTTTAACAACAGCTCTAAGAACACTAGACACTAACGAAATGGCAAATGCAGTACTTATTGACTTAGGTGCAATGGTTGCTCCAAGAACTTATTACGATGCAAAAAATAGAAATAAAGATGCAGGATTTGAAACATTCTTTAGAGAAATCAGCGGAACATTTATCAACTGCTTATCAGCTGGTTTATTTGCTTATGGTATTTCTCATTTAATTTCAAATAAAATCATGCCTGATACAAAACTAAGACCAGACACTTGGTATAGTGATGATTCAGTAAACGTATTAACAAAAGCCTGGAAAACTGCAGATAATAACACTGCTAAATATGTTGAAAATGTATTTGATAATTTAAGCGGACAAGACGGAATTAAACTAAATAAATTCAACCAAATCGATTGGGAAAACATTGATTGGATTGATGAAAACGCATGGAAACGAATCAATTGGCAAGACAAAAAATATACAAATATCCCAGAAGTTCTAAAAACCAGAAAAGGTATCTTAGATACATTTACAGAAGTTTTAGAAAACAAAACCATAGCTAAAAAAGATAAAAACAATATCTTAAAAATTATGGAAGCACGTATTACAAACGCACTTAAAGCAAACAGAGAAGTTGCAGTTAACTTAGGCGATGCTAAATGGGCAGACAGATTAGAAATAATCTTACGTGATGCTTGTGATATGGGCAAAGACATCTTCACAAACAAAAACGTAAATATTGAAACTGCATTGAAAAAAGTTGCAAAAATCAACAGAATTAAAATCTTTGGGGCTTTGGCTGGAGCTTCAGCTTTAGGCTTAACAAACCAATACATCAACAGAAAAATGACTGAAAAACGTACTGGTAAAAAAGGTTTTGTTGGTGATGTTGATTACGTAACAAGAGAAAAAGATACAAAACCTCAAACTGCTCCAGAAAAAACAAAAGCTCTTTGGGCTAAAAAAGTTGCAGCAAGTGTTGGTATGCTTGCAATGGTTTTAGGTGTTATGAAAGTTAAAAACCCAACTGATTTTGTGAAAAAATTACAATTCACAGGACCTGTTACAAGCGGAAACGCGATTAAAACAGTTTACGCATCAAACATCGTTGGAAGATTTATGGCTGCTGATAATGATACCGAACTTAGGGAATCAGTTGTTCGTGATTATTTTGGATTCTTGAACTGGCTTGTTTTAGGAGGTTTTGCATCTAAAGGTGTTGCAAATATCTTGGATCCAAAACGTGAAAACCTATTCAATATCAGAAAAGAAGGAAAAGGTATCAAACACTGGTTAAATGATATTAGCTTAAAAACTCACGCTGAAGTTGCTGCAAAAGGAAAAGCTTTTGCTAAGAAGAACTTGTGGAAGCTAAATGTAGCTCACATTTCTGGTCTAGCTTATTCAGCAATAACTTTAGGATATTTACTACCTATGATTAACGACAAAATGACAAAAATGCGTGCTCAAAAACAGGGGTAAATATAAAAATTTTACTAACCAACAGAATAGAGAGAACAAAAAAGAGCCAATTTCTTGGCTCTTTTCCTTTTGTCAAATAATAAAATTATTATTTAGAAATTCTACCTGGAACTACAACGCCACCTTTAAGAGCTTTTTTGTAGAACTCAACGTGTGGTTGAAGTACACTATCAAGAACTTCAGGAAGTTCTCTGCCTGATGATACAGCTTCTACGATTTCTTGATAGCAAGTAGCAAATGCTCTTAATTGAGTCACTGCACCAGCAGCTGCTGCAGTCAATCCCATAGATGAAGTTTCAACTTCTTCTAGGAAGAATGCACCAGTAACTTCATAAGATGAAGCCAATGCTTTAATATATGCTTGAGCATTTTCAGAACATACGCCATTATCAACAGGAACTGTCAAAGCAAAAACTAATTTGTTTGCTGGGTTAAAGTGAGCTTCTGCTGAGTGGTGCATAGCATCTGGAACTTTAGCAACTTGTTTTAATGTATCTTTCACAGATTCATTTTGCATTTGAGCATGCCAGTAAACTGTATTTTCAAACATTGAACCCATATATTGGTGAACAGAAGCAGAAATACCGTTCATTTTAGCATCTGCCCAGAAAATACCTTCTTTTAACGCATCGTTAATTTCTAAATCTTCAGATAAAGATTGAGAAGAAACTTCTTGAGCTGCTGATAATAATGAAACCATATCTGATTTTGATAAACCAGCCCAGATTAAAGTGAATAGAGCGTGATCATCAAATGCTGAGAATCTTCCACCAACATCATCGTGAATAAATAAATCGCCTAACCAACCATTTTCGATTGAAGTTCTACGAAGTTCACTTTTTTCATTATTAGCATCAGTTACAGCAATAAAGTGTTTTGCAGCTGATTTTTTAGCTTCTTCTTCTGATTGACCTTTAGAAACATAAGAATCAATCAACATTTGTTGAACTCTTAAGAAACCATCTTTAGTTTCAAAAGTTGAACCTGATTTTGATGCAATCATGAAGTTTGAAGTTGTAACATCACCGATTCTGTGAAGAAATCTAGCCAATGAAATTGAATCAACATCTGAATAGAAATCTACAACATCACCACAAATATTTAAACCATTGATAGAAAGCATATGTTCAACAGTGTGTTTTGAACCACCAATACCCATTACGCTAAGTTTTTTAGCACCTGTTTGAACTTTGAAAGATTCAACCATTGAATAAAGTTCATCAACTCTTTTTAGTTGTTCTTGTGGTAGGTTAACCCAATTTAGGAAATAACCTGGTTTGTTAGCACGAGCTACAAATTCTTTAACAAATTCAGATGTTTTTGATGAATATTTTGAGAAATCAACACCTGAGAAACTTGTTTTTACTGATGAATTTTTTGTTAACATGTATTCTCTCCTTTTTTTAGTGCAATTTTCCTACATTGTAATATAAAAATAAAAAGAATGTGTAAATATTATTCTTTCACCCTCTCCCTAACCCTCTCCAAGGAGAGGGAACACGACAAAATAATCTCCCCTTGGGGGAGAAAAGAATTTCTTAGTGAGCTATTGCGAACTTAGAAATTCAAGAGAGGGTCATAACTAATTATCTCCCTTGGGGGAGATGTCCCGCAGGGACAGAGAGGGTTTTATATTATCCCCTTTACATTTACCCCTATACAATGTAAGATAAATTTTGGAAGAGATTAATTAATATATTAATATACATGGTAACTAATTTCGATTTTTTAAAAAGTACTGATAAAAATTTATACGAAATCATCTCTGATGCCGAAAAATTATATAGAGATGAGTATTTTGAACAATGCATGGGGCAAACCAGACGCTTTGCAGAAAACGTTTGCAAAAATGTTCTAGGGGACAAAAGAACAACAGAAAACACATTTGACCAAATGCTTGCAACTTTAAAAGACAATTCCCAAGGTTCTGAACAAGAAAGAGAATTTATTGAAGATTTGTACTTTTTGAAAAAATGCGGAAACCAATCAGTTCACGCATCATCAGTAAAACAAAACGCAATTGACGCTCTTGAATGCCTTCAACGTGCTTTTGAAGTTGCTATTAATTATATTGTCTATAATAAAAAAGGAAACAAAGAAGTATTAGATCTTCATTATGACATTGAACTTTTAGCAACAGGAAAACGTGATAAAACATTAGAACAGAAATATAAAAAAGCTAAAGAAAAAGCTAGAGCAAAGAGTTCAGCTATTCGTTCAGCTAAAAAAACTAACAAAGAAAAAGCTGAAAAAAATACAAAATCTAAAACATCAAAACAACAAACTTCTATGAAATCTTGCAAGAAACCAACAGGGATTTCACCATATTGGTTTACAGTTATAATCTTTTCAGTGATTGCATTTTGCCTGATTTTATTTTTAATTGTAACAAAATAATTTCCATTTTGGCATGTTTTTGCTATACTAAATTCGATTAAAAAGGATTTTTTATTTATTAGTTTAAATAAAAGGATTAAGAGTAAGGAGTTAGGGAAAAGAAAATGAAAAGAATTATTTGCGCATTGCTGACTTTTGTTTTCATGATTTCTTTCGGGGGAGCGACGTTCGCTATTAGCGAAAACCCTGCAGCAAGAAAACAATTACAAGCAGCTCCAAATGCAAAAACTGTTGAATTGGCTTTCGTTTTTGACGGGCCATCAGACAAAAACGCAGAAGTTTTAAAAACTTTCCAAACACAGATTACAAGATCTTTATTACCAGAGTACAAAGCTTCATTCCCACAAGATTTAATCTTCACAGGTGACTGGAGTGAACAAGGTGCTGTAAAAGCTTCTGATAAAGCTTTAGCATCAAGAGCTTTCATGGTAATTTCACTAGGCTATATGTCTAGTTCTTACTACGTTGACAAACCAAACAAAAACAAATACGTAGTAACAATTGACCAGTACGGTTTGAGAGATTTCGGTGACAAATTCTTCAACCCAGTACAACAATCAGTTAATGATTTTATTTTGTTCAAAAAATTAGTTCCACAACAAAAGAAAGTTGCAGTTCTTATGAACGAAAACTTCTACAAAACAAGAGCTAACTGGAACGCTTTGATTGACAAAAAATTAAAAGAGAAAAATGTTGAAATGAATTACGTTGTTCTTCCTGTTGGAAAAGACGTAAAATCAGTTATCAACAGAATTCCAGCAGATGTTGACTCTGTATTTGTTACACCACTATACAACATCACAGCTGAACAGAAAAAAGAATTGTACAACGCTATCACAGCTAAAAAATTGTATTCATTCTCATCAGTTGGTAGAGAAGATGTTGGTTATGGTGCATTACTAGGTACATCAGCGTTCAACGTTGATAAAAAATTAGCAGAAGCTACATCATTCAGCATTCACGGTGTATTACACGGTAACGCTGTAAAAACAGAAAAAATTCCTTTCTTTGATGACAAGGTAATTTTCTATAACAAAGATACTGGTGAAGCATTAGGTTATGCAGCTCCATTGAGATTGTTAAACAATGCTGAAATCGTTTCTCACAAAGAAGTAAAAAAATACGACCTTAATAGTTTATTAACAGCTTTGGAAGAAAACAACTTAGATATGCTACGTAAAAAATTCTTAGTACAAGCTGCTAGACGTGCTACAACTTCAGCTTACTTAAGATATCTTCCAACACTAAGACTTGATTTAGGTCACCAAACATTTAACAGTGATTATGCAAGATCATATTCTAACGTTCCTGTTAGAGCAGGTCAATTCACAGTTGGTATGGATCAAATGATTTATGCACCTGACCTTGTAACAAACATCATTGTTAAACACAAAAAGTTGAAATTTGATAAAGCTGAAAAAGCTTTAACAGACGTAACAATGGGATTTGAAACTGCAAACCTATACGTTGAAATGTTAATGCTTGAAAACGTAATCAAAGTTCAAGAAGAATATGTAAACGAAACAAGAGAAATTCTTGCAATGGCAAGAGTTCGTCAACAAACTGGTAAATGTGGTAATGAAGAAGTTCTTCGTTGGGCTGGTGAAGTTTCTGAAGCTGAGAAAAAACTTCTTAGCATGAAAGCTGAATACGATAACATCAAAATTCACATCAACAAATTATTGTACAACGATCAAAAAGAACAATTCACATTGAATCCACTTACAGCTACTGATCCAGCGTTCTTTACATCAGAATTACACATTATTGATCACGTAAGAACACCTGAAAAATTAGCTAAATTTACTGATATGTTAGTTGCTGAAGTAATCTACATGTCACCAGAAACAACTAAATTAAAAGCAGCGATTGCAATGAAAAAAGCAGAAATTTCAAACTATGCTCAAAAATTCATTATGCCAAACGCTAAAATGTCATTAGAGTACACAACTCAATTTGACAGATATTTACCTTATGAAACTCAAGGTAATAACCAATTAAAATCTGGTTCAGCTGCATTTGAACACACAATGAACGAACTTGGAATGGGTGCAATGGCACCTTATGGTGGTAACGCCGCAGCGGCATTTTTACAATCACCATATTTAGCATTAGACAAAAACTATGCTAGATTCTTCATTGCAGCTCAATGGAAACCTATCGAAGGTGGTACAAAAATTGCTGAAATCGCAAGAGCAAAAGCTGAGTTAAACGAACTTAACGCTTATTTAGAACAAGTTAACACAGAACTTGAAATGAACGTTAGAAGCGTTGTAAACAGAGCTATTGCTAAGTACTTCATCATCGAAAAATCATACAAAGCAATGTTTGCTGAAGCTGAAAACTATCAAATGGTTAAAGCAAAATACTTAATGGGTACTGCACCAATCAATCAAATCGCAGATGCTCAACATATGTATTTCCATTCAAAAGTTGAAGCTATGAACTCTCAAAATGAATTCTTCAAAGAATTACTTTGGGTACAAAGAGGTCTAATCGCAATGAACTGGACAAAAGCTCACGACAGAGCTAAGGAATTTATCCACAATATTCCAAAAGTTCTACCTGCAGAAGCTGACTTCTCATTATAGAGAGTTGAAGAAATTAGACAAGGGATTGGATAACCAATCCCTTGTTTTTTTTATTATTTACACCCTCTCCCTAACCCTCTCCATAGGAGAGGGAACATAACAAATTATCTCCCTCGGGGGAGAAAAGAATTTCTTAGTGAGCTATTGCGAACTTAGAAATTCAAGAGAGGGTCATAACTAATTATCTCCCTTGGGGGAGATGTCCCGTAGGGACAGAGAGGGTTGCCTACTTCTCACCCTATCCCTGACACTCGCCAAGGATAGGGAATATATTAATTTCCCCTTCCCCCTTTTAATTTTTCAAAAAATGCGTTAAAATATAAATAGTACGAATTTAAAGAAATTGGAAAAAGCTATGAAATCAGTTAAAGAGTTAGCAACAGAATCTAAAATTCAAGATAGATTAAAAAACCACCCAGAGTGTTTGGAGCTTGTAAGATATTTGTTTAATGACGAAGAATTACAAGAGATGCAAGAATACGCAAACAATGTTTCTATCAGACGTCTTGGGTATAATGACCACGGACCTGTGCATATGCGTCAGGTTGTTGGTAATGCTATTAAGATGTTAAATATTTTACACGAATTTGAAATTAAAACATCTCTAGAGCAAGAAGAAATGGGTACATTTGAAGATAGTATGTGTGCCGTAATTCTTGCGGGTATGATGCACGATTTAGGGATGTCTATTGGTCGTCAAGGACACGAAAAAATGTCAGCAATGCTTGCTCAACCAATTATTGAAAGAGCATTAATGCATTTATTCCCCAATGATTTGCATCGCCGTGTGATTATCAGAGCAGTTGCAACAGAAGCAATTATTGGTCATATGTCAACTAAAAAAATCCACTCAATTGAAGCGGGCATAATCTTGATTGCGGATGGTTGTGATATGACAAAAGGCAGAGCAAGAATTCCTATGCAGTTGAATACAACACCTAGAGTTGGTGATATTCACAAGTATTCTGCTAATGCGATAAACAGAATTTCTATCCACAAGGGCGAAAGAAAACCTATTAAAATTGATATTGAAATGTCAGGTGATGTAGGTTTCTTCCAAATTGAGGAAGTATTGCTTTCTAAAATCGACGTAAGTCCAGCAAAACAATTTGTTGAATTGTATGCAGGTGTTGTCGGTCAAGAAAGAAAATGTTACTTATAAAATATAACTTATTTTGAAACTGGTATTGGGTCTTCGTCTTCTGATGAAGGCTCAACTTTTTTAGGTTTCGCATTAAGTTGAGATAGGATTACCGCAGTAATCATAAATATGCAACCGATAATTTCTTTAACTGACATTATTTCATGTAAAATTAAACATCCACCGACAACGGCAAATACTGATTCTAAACTTAAAATCAACGATGCAACAGTAGGTGAAGATGTGAATTTTTGACCGAAAATTTGAATTGTATAGGCAACCCCACAAGTTAAAATCCCTGCGTATAAAATAGGTGTTTTACAAGCTACAAATCCCGCCCAAGTTGGTTCTTCAAAGATTAACATCAATGGAATTGATAACAAACCTACAACAAAAAATTGAACACAAGACATTTTTGTTGCGTTAGCTTTTCTTGCAAAATGATTTACTACAATAATATGCAAACCATAGAAAAATGCTGCCAAAAGTAGCCACAAATCCCATACACTAAATCCACCAATTGAATCTTTGAAACATAATAAATATAAACCAATTACGGCTAAGCCTACGCTTATCCACACATTTTTTGTAACTTTTTTACCAAAAAACATTGCAATAAGTGGCACATAAATTATGTATAAAGCGGTAATAAATCCTGCTTTTCCAGCTGGAGCATAAAGCATACAGTACTGTTGAATTGACATTGCAATCCATAAAGCTACACCGCAAGCAATACCGCCTTGAGCAAGTCTAATATGTTGAACATCTTTTCTGATAGGTGTTCTTTTATCTTCTTGCATCAATTTTACGATACCAATTACGGGTAATAAACTAAATCCGCCAAGGATACTTCTTGCAAAGTTAAAACTGAAAGGTCCAACAAAATCCATCCCGGCTTTTTGTGCCACAAATGACAAACCCCAAATTAGAGCTGTTAAAAATAGTGCAAAATTGGCTAAGATTTTTTTGTTCATAATTCCTCTCTTTTCACAAATTATAACATGAATTTGTTTGGTATATAATAAATTTATGACAACTTATAAAGAATATTTAGATAAAGGAATAGAAGAATTAAGAACAGGCGATTTGGATATCGCTTTAGATAATATGAATAAATCAATTGAACTTAGAAACGATTGGGATATTTCATATTTTTATCGTGCAGTTGTAAACCAAGCGTTGAAAAATTTTGATGATGCAATTTTAGATTACACAAAAGCACTTCAAATCAATCCAAAAATGACTGATGCTTATTACAATCGTGCAGATATTCTTTTATCAAGAAAAGATATTGAAAACCCTGATATCAAAAGAGCTGTTGCTGATTTAGAAAAAGCAATTGAACTTGATGACAAGTTTGTAAGTGCATTATTTGCAATGGGTGCTGCTCAGAAAAAATTAGGAAATTATAACAAAGCTATTGAATATTTAGATAGAGTTTTGGAAATCGAACCTGATGCAATTATGGCAAAGGCTCTGAAAAAACTTATTTTACAAAAATATTTATAAGTTTTTTATTCTATTTTTTTATAAAACTCAAAACCGCATTGATAAATGTTAATGGGTGAGTTGGGCAACCAGGAATATACAAATCTATCGGATATTTTTCCAAGAATTCTCTATTTATTTTTTCACTTTCTTGGAATACCCCACCAGAGATTGCACACGCACCACAAAGTACCACAACTTTTGGATCAGGAACAGATTTATAGCAATCTTCCAAAGCATATGCCATATTTTCTGTTATTGGTCCTGTGATAACAATACCATCTGCATGACGAGGAGATGCCACAAACTCAATTCCGTATCTTCCCATATCAAAGTTTACGTTTGAACAAGCGTTCAATTCCATCTCACAACCATTACAACCGCCTGCTGATACTTGACGAAACTTGATTGAACGACCAAAAATTTTATGAATTTCTTCTCTAACTTCAACCGCTGATTTTAGATAATTTTCATAATCAACCTCAGGGGTAATTACAAGTTTTTCACGGCTTGAAGACGCCAATTTATAACCGTTTGTAAGTTCAATCCCTTTACAAGCTCTTTCACAAGCACCACAGAAAGTACATTTACCCATATCAATTGATAATGGATCTAAAGACAAAGCACCTGTTGGGCAAACACCTTTACAAGCTGAAAAATCTTCGCTTGTATTAAACTTTGGAAACCCTTTGAATTGTTCCCTCATCGGAGCATTTTCTATATCTTTTATAAATTGACTACCTTGATAAATTCTTGATTTTAATGTATCAAACATAATTTTCTTTCCTTATAAATCATTTCCGCAATATGATAAATTAAAGCTTTTATTACAAAGTGGAAAATCTGAAATACCATTGTTTCTAACAGCCATTGCAAGCATATACCAATTGTTAAAAGAAGGATCTTTAATTTTATAGCGTAATAATTCGCTATTAGAACCAGTAATTGCGTAATGAACAACTTCTCCTCTCCAGCCTTCAGTTATTGATATAACTAACGAGTTTGGCTGTAGATTGTATTGAGCATTAACTCTTATTTCGCTGTTTTCATCAATAAGCTTTTTTAGAAAAGCTTTAATAATTTTCATAGATTGTTTTATTTCTTTGTATCTAAGTTTAAATCTAGAATGAACGTCACCATGGGCTTTAAATGGTTTTACTACATCTAAAGCTGTATAATATTTGTCATTCATATCAAACCTTGAATCTAAATCAAGCCCAGAAGCTCTAGCTGCCATACCTACTGCGCCAAGAGATTTTGCTATTTCTGTACTTACAACACCTGTTCGCTCAAGTCGAGAAATAACTGTAGGTGATTTAAGCATTACATTAGTTGTTCTATCGACAGTCTGAGCGACTTCAGCTAGGACTTCAAGAATTTTTTCAGAAAGTTTTCTGTCTATATCATAATTAACTCCGCCGACATCAATTAGTCCACGTCCAAAACGGCTTCCTGAAATTTCTAACATAGTATTTATTACAAGAGTTCTTGTTACTCCAAAAATTGAAGCACCCATTTGATAAGCTATATCTCCTGCAATTGCACCCATATCGCCAATATGTATTGCAATACGTTCCATTTCTAAAGCTATTCTTCTAATTAGTTCAGCTCTAGGCGTGATTTTTAAGTCAATAAGTGTTTCCATAACTTGTGAGTATGCTATATTGTATGCAATAACAGAGTCTCCACAAATTGATTCTGCTAAACGGTTGTTAAATTTGTTGTTTTTTAATAGAATTTCTTCAATGCCTTTGTGCTGATATCCTAGCATTATTTCTAAATCGTAAACTTTTTCACCGTGGCACATAAATCTGAAGTGTCCAGGTTCAATAACTCCTGCGTGGATAGGGCCGACTGCTACTTGATGGACTTCATCGCCTTTCATTTCAAAGAAAGGATAAATATTTTGATTTTTACGTAAAGGTTTTAACCAAGGG
>JAZSDA010000035.1:0-42393 GCA_045530955.1 Candidatus Gastranaerophilaceae bacterium | reverse complement strand
TATTATTTGTTCTAAATCTTTATTTAATAGAGTGCCAAAAGGTTATGAAAAAGTTGAATTAGAATATGAAAAATTTAATAAAAAATTTGATGTTTGGGTTAAAAAGATTGAGGGTGATTGTTCTGAGCAAATAGAGGCAAGATATTTATTTAATGTTTTATTCTTAGAAAGATTTATGCAGTTAAAAACAGCTTTTAAAGTTGATAAAATGATGTGTTCAGTGTATGGTGATACGATTTTAGTGTTTTTAGAAACACTTAAGGATATATTTGAGATGAGCCATTTGTTAGGGCAAATTGACGACATTCATCAATATAATAGATTGTTTAATGAATTTGCATCAGTGTTATCCTTTATTGATGTGTTAAATCTTGCCAGCAAGACAAAATTATAGTATTTTTAAAATATGGATTTAAGAATAAACAGATGTAGAAAATTTATCACTTGGAATGTAATTTCAGTATTGGGTTATATTGGAGTTATTTTGGGTGTAATTTTTATGTTTATGTTTATGCTTGCGTCTTCTGGTGTCGGGGTAAATGCTGAATTAACCGATTATTTTTTTAATTACATTTCTAAGCATTTAATTTTGCCATACATTGGTTTGTATAAGTTTCAGTTATTTTTGGTTGGAGTAATGTTGTTACTTTCTGTCTATGAGAACAATTACTACAATCAAAAAGGTGAATACGGTTTGAGATTGTTTGCAAACAATGAAAAATTTTATTCTGTACTTTTTGTAACAGGTGTTTGTTTGAATATTTTACCGATGTATTTGTTTTTTGTTGTAATAGTTTCAAACTTGATGAAATTGTTGTAAAATGATAGAATGAAATAGATGAGTCGTAGTGGCACTGTGCCGCAGAAAAAGTTGACTAAATGTCAAGTTTTTCGAGAGGGTTGTGCTAGACACAACATCCGCCTAGTACAAATTAGGCGTTTGAAAATTAAATAGGTCGTAGTGGCGGAATGGTAGACGCGCACGCTTGAGGGGCGTGTGGAGAGATCTGTGGGGGTTCAAGTCCCCCCTACGACAAATTTAAAAGATTTAGGACGAAAGTCCAAATCTTTTAAAACAGTCAGGGGGCTTGAACATAAAATTTTCATGTTGTGAAAATTTTATAGGTTCAGCCAATAAATTGGCATACTTTCGCTGTAAGGCTCGAGTTCCATACTCTCGCCAACGCTCAAGCAAAGTCTCCCCTACGACACCATTTTAATAATGTTGGGTTTCACCCAACCTACGAGCTGACAATATCGCAATTGTTGGATAAATTTGTTAATATTTTTTGTAGAAATGAGGTTTGGTATGTTTAAAGAGTTAATGAATTTTAAATATAAAAGAACTGGTGTACAAGCAATTGGTTTTTATATTGTATTTTTTATTATTTGTGTTTTGTTAGGAGGAATTCTTTCTGCACTATTACAAATAAATTCTACTGCAGATCCTAAAGTAATATATGAAAATGGTCTTAGGATTGGTTCATGTACAGCTATTGTATATTGTGCAACGCTTTCTTTGACAATATTGGTTGTTAAAAAGCTTTATAAATCTGCATTAGCAATAATATTATTTCTATTAACTTTTGTTGGTGCAATTCTTATGGGAGGATTGTTGGGTTGTATTTTCCCTGCAATATTGTCAACATTTGAAGTAAAAGATTAGAATACTAAATAAGGAAAATCTTATGGATAAATTAGAAAAAGTTTTTATAATTGCAAAAGCTTTATTTTCATTATTTATTTCATATTTAGTTATCGCAAAAGGTGATGCAGGACGTTTGGTTAATATGTTTGGCTCATTTTTATCGGCTGGTAATAGTTTTTTAGGGTTGTTCAGTTTAGTTTCTCTTATGGTTTTGTATTTGATTGTTATAACTGTTGTAGTATATAGATGTCGTGAATCTTTAGTTAAGATGTTTTCTTTGTATGCTTTAGATTTCGTGCTTGTAGCATTGAATTTGTTTGGCGGTATTATAATCTTCAACAAAATGTATGAAATGCCTATTGAGGATGCTATTTCTAAGTTTGTAATATTAGCAACTGGAGCAACAGTTTTATACGTTTTAACTGGTTTATTAGTGCTTATTCCTATGAAGAAAAAATCGTAGATAAGTACATTATACTTTTATAAAACCCAACAAAGACTTTCTGTGATATAATTTTTTATCATAGGAGTTTTGTTGGAATGCCTATAGGTTATTCAAAGGAGTTGGGAATGGAAACTAAACCAAATAAACAACAGCAAAAAGCAATTGATCTTTTAAATGGTCCTGTTATGTTATTGGCAGGTCCTGGAACAGGTAAAACGTTTACGATAATTGAACGTATAAAAAATATTTTATCTAAAGGTGTTGAGCCTGAAAAAATCTTATGCTTAACCTTTACTGACGCCGCTGCAACAGAGATGAAAAAGCGTATCGAAAAAGAATTAAACGTTGTTTCTTGCGGAGTACAAATTTTCACATATCATGGTTTTTGTTGTAACCTTATCGAAGAATTTCCTGATGATTTTGAAATCCCAGCAAACTATAAAATTATAACAGACCCAATCTCAAAAGCTTTTATTAAAGAATGTATTGACGAAATTAATCCTGTTTATTTCAGAACTGACAAAAATGATCCTTATTATTATATCAATACAATAAAAAGTAGAATTAGTGCGATTAAACAAAATCGACTAAGTAAAAAAGATTTCTTCTTAAACTTGGAAAGAAATAACGATTGGATGCCTGAAGTTAAAAGAATTGAAGAAATTATTGATGATGTTGAACAAGGCCGAAATAAAAGATATAAAAAACCACCATATGACAAGCGTGATGATGCGTTGAAAAAAGTTGAACAAGCAAAAGAACTTTGGACATTCTATGAGCTTTATCAAAGTAAATTAAATGCTCAAAGATACCTTGATTTTAACGACATGATTAATATGGTGTTAGAAAGGTTTGAGGCAAATCAGTCATTTTTACACGATATTGCAAATCGTTATGAATATATTATGGTTGATGAATACCAAGATACAAACAAATCTCAAAACGAAATTGTTTTTGCACTTTCTCACGCTTCAGAAACAGAAAATGTTTTTGTTGTTGGTGATGATGATCAGATTATTTATCGTTTTCAGGGGGCAAAACTTGATACTATCCAAAAATATTTGGATGAATTTCCGAAAACAAGAATTATTTGTTTAACAGAAAATATGCGTTCAACTCAAAATATTCTTGATGCGGCAAGAGGTGTTATCGCACAAGATCCATTGAGCTTGGTTAATTCTCATAATTTTGTGGATGATGAGGGCAATCCGATTAATAAAAATTTAACGGCGATGAATAAAGAAGTTACCGACAAAGAAAAGCCTGTAAGATTTTACAAATATGCGGATATGATGATGGAATACACAGAAATTGTTAAAGAAATCGAAGCTCTTGTAAATTCTGATGATTGTCCAAAAGATAAAAATACAGGTGAGAAAAAGTATTCTGAAATAGCGATATTAACCCGTTCAAATGCCGAAGCACAAGCATTTGCAGAAATGCTAAAAATCAGAAATATCCCATATGAATTGAAAGACGGAAAAGATATTTTTACAATTCCTGCGGTTAATATGTTGTATTTTTATGCTCAATTTTTGATAAATCCTGAAATGTATTCGCATCGAATTTTCGAACTTCTTGTATCAAAACCGTTTGATGTTCATCCAAAAGATTATCAGGTGTTATATCAAGAAGTTTCTAAGGGTAAGACCTTTATCGAAGTTTTGAGAAATATTGATAAAAGTAAATTTATTGAGCCTGAAAAGTTTGAAAAATTCTTAAACACTTATGATTATTTATCTGAATACAAAACAAAAGAAAATATCAAAAATACAATTCTTGAAATCGGTTCAAAAACAGGAATTTTTGATTATTATTTGAACACAGATATTAACCGTTCTGAAAATATTGCAGGTATCAAAAAGTTTATTGACGAAGCTGTAGGTTTTTCTGAGATTTTTAAAACAGGGTTTATCGAAATCTTCTTTGAATATTTACAATCAATTTTGGATGATGATGAAAAGATTTGTACAGAAAAAGCTCCAGTTACTTTAAATGCTGTTCAATTGTGTACTTATCACGGTTCAAAAGGGCGTGAGTTTGAATATGTTTATCTCCCAACACTTGAAGCAAGAAAATGGGAAAGCAGTTCAAAATCAGTAAGAGCAGAAATTCCGCTTGATGAATCAGAATACAAAACTGATGATGAATTAAAAAATGAGGTTAAACCGTCAGATATGACAAAACTTTTGTATGTTGCAATGACTCGTGCAAAACATGCTCTAAGAATGTCATACCCTGAAAAAATCGGTACAAGTTCTAAAAAACCGACAAAGTATGTTGTGGCAATTCAAGATATGCTTGAAAAAGAGCCTGAAGTGTTTGAATATGATGAAAATTCATATTGGACGCAGGTGAACGAACTTATCTTAAAAAGTGAATATGATTACAAAAAAGAATTTGCCGAAATGATTGATGCAAAATTGAAAGATCGCAAATTCTCACCATCTGCAATAAACACATACCTAAGATGTCCACGACAATATTTATATGAAAAGATTTTAGGATTAAAAATAAAAGATGGTAATCCGAACTTTGCAAGTTATGGTAGTGCGGTGCATAAGGCTTGTGAAAGTGCGATGGAATTTTTGATGAAAAATAAAACTCATCCAGATAAGGCTCAGTTTATAAAATGGTTCAAGGATGAACTTGCGACTCTGCCAATGGAATCTTACGAACAACGTCAGATTTTTGTGGGTAGAGGTGAAAAAGCTCTTGATGAATACTATTGCCAAATCCTAAACACTGTTCCATCTCAACTGGTTGCACAAGAATTTCCGATAAGCTATGTTTTTGAAGATGGTACTGAGTTTTATGGAATTATAGATAGAATAGATGTGTGCGAAGATGGTACAATTGCAATCTATGACTATAAAACAGGTAATAACAAAAATGCTTCTATCAAAATAGATGGTGATCACGAAGATTATTATAACCAAATGGCTTGGTACAAGTATATTTATGAAAAATCAACAGGGAAAAAGGTTTCTATTACTAAATTTCTTTATCCAGAAGATTTTCAATCTAAAAATAATGGTGTTGATTATACTGATGAAGAAATTGCGGATGCTGTTGAGAAATTTAAAAATGCGGTCGCAGATATCAAGGCTCATAAATTTGAACCTACTTTAAAAGAAAGTGCTTGTAAATATTGCCCATATCAAGACTTTTGTTGTATGAATGTAATTTAGTATAAATATTAAATTATTTACCAATATTTAGTCATGTTGTATCATATTGATATGAAGAAAGTTTTAGCAACAATTTTATTATTTGCATGTGGTGTTTGTGTGGCAAGTTCTGATGAGTTTGTTCCTGATTTTGATGCGATGAAAGTTCTTCGTTGTGAGTTTGTAGAAACTATCTACAACCAAGATGGTAGCGAAGTTTCGCAAAGTGATTTGTTTAGAATTTACAGCTTGGAAGAAGAATACAAACGTATTTATCTAAGACGTGAACCAATTGATAATGTTTCATATTATGAGGCAGATAAGATTGAATTTAGACTTCAGTCAATGACGGATGATTATATTTCAATAACAAATGCTACTATCAACCGTCAAACTGGTGAATATACTTCAACTTCTCAAATGACTTATGACAATCCGATTTTTGGTGTTAGGTCGGCTAAAGCTGTTGGAACTTGTAGAGCTTTGAATTAATATTTTTATTAACAAAGAGGCAATTTTCTTGTGGAAAAATCCTTTATAAATATATAGGGGAATAATAAACACATGGATAAAGTTCTTAAAGGTCAAATTGGCACTGAAGTTCTTGATGGCGTGTTTTCTGTAAAGAAAAACGTGGCAGATAGTCTTGCTGATTTGTCTTGCAAAAAAACTACAAAACCAAAGACTTTATCTTCTCATATAAGTTATTTGAATAGAGCAAATACATATAGAACAGGTATTTCTAGTATTTGTGTAGGTGCGGTATCAATAAATGACGACTTGTCAGATAAATTGACCCTCAAAATCGTAACTGAACTTGCAAATGCCATTGATAAAAACGACGTTGCAAAAATAAAAGAACTTAAGCAACAGTATCAAGATAAAAAAGAATTTGTTAAAGCAAAAGACTTTTTGAACAAAAAGTGTAAAGAAGTTTGGGATGTTTTTGAAAATAAAACAACTAAACTTAATCCCCCTTATGAAGCGATGAAAGCTCTAGGTATTACTAATCAGCCGTCTTTAGAAACATTATTGGCAGATAGTTTGAAATACTACGAAAAAGATAATGGTTCAACGACAGTTGATGTAATTTTATCGATTTTGGCAAACGAAAACATCAATTACACATTTGATGATGTTTATGAATACTTGAAAAAGAATAACAAAAAAGAAAAATATAAATATAACCTAATTACAGTATCATATTTGGCAACAAAATTAGAATATGATGAAATGCGACTTGGTGATTTAGGTATAGAACAAAATATTGTGAAAAAATTGTTTAAAACTCTCTCTGTAAAAGATAAAATCAAGTGTATTTGGAAAAATTTTAATACACTAAAGTATTGTTATGGTATTTAAGGTAAGGTAAAAAGTTGGGCGGGTTGGATATTCCAACCCGCCCTTATTGTATTTTTTAAAATTAACCAATAACTGGAGCTACAAAAGTTCTTGTTGCAAGATCTTTGTCTAGTAGCAATAATGCTTTTTTATCTTCACCGATTAATTTTAATGTAGCTAAAACTCCGCCAACATTTGCTTCTTCTTCAACTTGTTCTTTCACGTACCAGTCTAAGAAAGATAATGCAGCTCTATCACGAACTTCTTCTGCAACATCCATTAGAGCGTTGATTCTTGAAGTTACATATTCTTCGTGTTCAAGAACTTGTTCAAAAATTTCTAACGGAGTAGAACCTTTGATTTCAGGTTTGTCGATAGCTTCTAAAGTTACTTGAGCGTTGCGTTCGTGTACGTAATCAAACATACCCATAGCGTGAGCTCTTTCTTCCTGAACTTGAACATCAAACCAGTTTACAAAACCAGGCAAGTTCATATCGGCAAAAATTGCTTTCATGCCTAAGTATAAATATTCTGAGTATAATTCTTTATTGATTTGATCATTAAATGCTGCTTCTAATTTTTTATCTAACATAAGATGCCTCCTTTTTTTACATGCTTTCAACAAGTGCTTTTGCAAGATTTTTTAACTCTTCTCTTTTTTCTGATTTTACCGCAGATTTGATAGAAACGCCACTAGTAATAAATTCAGTATTTTTAATTTGAGATAAAAGTTCTGTCATAAGTCTGCCTGCTTGTGGTGCCCAAGAACCATTTTCAATAACTGCAACTTTACGGTTTTGGATATTATGAGCAACGATATCGTGAATTAAGTTTTCCATTTCAACAAAAATTCCGTTGTTGTATGTGGTTGATGCAAATACAATGTGAGAGTATTTGAACATATCTGATACAACATAAGATGAATGCGTTACTGAAACATCAAACATTTTGATATCTTTTACACCTAATTCGGCTAGTTCGCTTGCCAAAATTTCTGCTGCGTTTTGAGTTCCGCCATAAACTGATGCGTAAGCAATCATAACAGAATTAATTTCTGGTGTGTAAGTTGACCATTTTTGGTATAGGTCAATAAATTTGTCTAAATCTTTTTTCCATACATAACCATGAAGCGGACAAATCATATTGATTTCAACGCCAGAAACTTTTTTAAGTAACATTTGAACTTGTGGGCCATATTTACCAACAATATTTGTATAATAACGTCTTGCCTCATTTAGATATCTATTATCCCAATCAACATCATCAGCAAATATATTACCGTCAATTGCTCCAAATGAACCAAAAGCATCAGCTGAGAAAAGAATTTTATCAGTTGTGTCATAAGTTACCATAACTTCAGGCCAGTGAACCATTGGTGCCATTAAAAATGTTAGGTTGTGTTTGCCTGTATTTAAAACATCACCCTCATTTACAATTTGGAATTGCTCTTCAGAAAGTTCAAAATCAAAGAATTGTTCCATCATTGTTTTGATTTTTGCGTTACAAACGATTTTTACTTCTGGATATTTTGCCAAAATGGTTGGGATTTCTGCACAATGGTCAGGTTCCATATGGTTAATGATTAAATAATCAAGTTTTCTGCCATTTAATACGTGAGCTACGTTTTCCATAAATTGATGAGTAACGGCTTTATCTACTGTATCAAGTAAAACAGTTTTATCATCTAATAAAATATATGAGTTATATGAAACCCCTTGTGGTGCGTGGTAAACACCTTCAAAAAGTGCAATTCTTCTATCGTTTGCACCTACCCAAAAAAGATTTTCTGTTATTTTTTTTACGTTATACATGACTTCTTTTCTCCTGTTTTCTTTAATTATAACATAAAATGATAATAATTACCACTTTTGTAAATGTTTATAAAATATCCATGTGGCTAATAGAATTTTACTCTCTTGTTTATTATGCTATAAACACTGGAACTAGATATAAATGACATAGTTTTAGAGATATAGCACAAACTTTATAATATAAGTATAGTGCAAAAATGTATGAAAAAGAGAACTTAACAAATTATTTTTTGCCTGTGATGTATGAAAAAGCTCAGGCAATTTATTTTGTGTTTTTAAGGTGCCATCTTAATCTTCTACTTTAGTAAAGAATTCTAATATTTTCTCATTGTAGCGGTTGTCAACTGCACTGAATGGGAAGATTTCTCCGCCAAATTCTTTACGAACATGTGCTAATGCACTTTGAACCTTGTTTTTTGAAATACAATCCATTTTGGTTACAACTGTGATAATCGGTAGGTCATACGCCATGACCCATTCTCTCATTTGATAATCATTTTTTTGGATTTCGTGGCGTGCATCAACTAGCTGAACAAGACATTTGATTTGTTCACGTTTAAGTAAGTATTCTTCTAAGTATTTTTGCCATTTGTTGCGTGCTTCGTGAGAAACTTTGGCATAACCATATCCAGGTAAATCTGCAATCATAAATTCATCAGAAAAATTGAAAAAGTTGATAAGTCTGGTTTTACCAGGAACGTTAGATGTTTTTGCAAGTTTTTTATTGTTTGCAAGCCCGTTGATAAATGAAGATTTGCCAACGTTTGAACGACCAAGTAGAGGAAATTCAGGCAGTGTATATTCAGGACACTGACTTAGTTTTTCTGCACTTATTAAAAATTTTGCATTCATGTATGGTTTCATTTTGTACTTACCGCTTTTTCTTTTACTTCTTTGATTTTTTGTTTATACAAAACTGTTTGCAACAGATTACACATTTTTTCATTATTTACAACAGTTAATTGTGTTTTGTTTTTCATAAAATCAACGCTGAATGAAGATTGTTGATTGAAAATATTTGCTTCAATATTTACTATTTGAAACAGCCCCTCAGTTAAAATACTAAGAGGCTCTCTCAAAAAAGTTTCAAATGTTTTTCTTATATCGAATTTTTTCATCTGTTTTTAATATTTAATCTTTGGGTGTTACCAAGATTGGTAATGTCATTTCCCTTAGATTTTTTGGCTGAATACGTTGATTCTTTGTTCAACAGCAGCTCTGTCAGATGCGTTAGGAGCAAGTGCTAAGTACTGAGTATAGTATTTAACAGCACCTTGGTAGTTTCCTTCAGCTTCGTATGCTTGTGCTTTCAATTTAGCAATTGATGGAGCATTGTGATAGAAGTCGATTGCTCTGTTACAGTATTCGATAGTTGATGCGTAATTGCCTTCTTTATATTGACGAAGTGCGATTTCAAAGAATTCGTTTGATTTCATTTCGCACAAGTTGATATAGTGAAGACCGTTTCCTGCAATTCTGTTGTTAGGATCAACCATCAACACTTTTTGAAGAGCTTTTCTAGCTGTTCTGAATTGTTTGTGTTGAACAAGAATTTCTGCTAGGTATAATTCGTCTTCGATGCTGTTTGCAAAATTGATTGCATTTTCGAATGTATAAACAGCATCTCTTTCACGACCTAGAGAAAGGTAAGCTTCACCTTTAATTACAGTATCCATCAAGCTGTTGCTAGCTGATTGAACGATGTAATTTAGGTTGTCTTTTGTTAATTCCATTTGGTGAGTAAGTTTACCAAGTTTGATTTTTGCTAAGTGAAGTTTCAAATCGTTTGGAGTTCTTTGAATTGCTTCATTAACATAGTCATATGCAAGATAAACGTCTTTGTTTGTTGTAAAGCTACGGCTATCTGCTGTGTCTTTTGCCATTTCATAATATGTATTAGCAAGACCGATAATAGCATTGTTGTTATATGTAGCATCACCTAACAATCTTGAATAGTATTCAAGAGCTTGTTGGTATTTTTTAGTTTCTAATGACATATTAGCAACTCTGTAAATACCTTCTTTGTAGTTAGGATTTAAGATAATTGCAGTTTTTAATTCTTCCATAGCGAATTCGTGGTCTGCACGTCTTTCATATACACCAGCTAAGTTGATGTATGGACGTGAATTTTCAGGTTTCACGTGGATTGCTTTTTTGAAAGAATTGATAGCTGCAGGTTGGTTACCTTGTTTCAAATATAATTCACCTTGTAAGTTCCATCCAGGAGATGAATTTGGGTTGATGTGTAATGAGTGGTTTAACCAAGTTAATGCTTTTGTGTAATCACCACGTCTAGCTTCCACTTGACCCATATGATACATAGATGTTGGGTTGTGTGAATTGTGTTTGATTGATAATAGGTAATATTTTTCAGCTTCGTCTAAGTCGCCGTCTAACATAGCGATATTACCTAAGTTATCGTATGCTGGAGCATAGCTTGGGTTGTTTTTAATTGCAACTTTGAATAATTCAGCAGCATCTTTTTTGTTGCCAAGTTTTAATGTTGCAACACCCATAGCGTTGTATGCTTGATAATAAGTGCTATCAAGATTTACAGCTTGCACAAATGATTTGATAGCTGCATTTGATAGGTTTGAAATATTTTTGATATATTCAACGTCTGATGAAGTTTCTCTCATCAAGTAAACTAAACCTTGAGCGTAATGTAGTTCAGGTTTGTTTGGATATTTTTTCAATAATTTATCTAATTCTGCTTGTGTAGGTGCTAATTTCCATTGTTTAGCTTGGGAAATTAATTGTAAGCATTTAGCGTCCAAGTCATTTGGATTTTTCTTTAAAATTTCTTTAAGACGTTGGTCAGCGTCTGAATAATTGTTATATTCGATTAATCTGCTAATATCAACGTAACTTTTGGATACTTGAGCTTTTATAGGTTGAGCAGCAAACACGTTAGGTGCACAAAGAATGCAAGATGTTAAAATCATTGAAGTAACTAATAATTTTTTACAATTCATGTTTTTACCTACTTTTTTCCTTTATAACTATTCTAAATCTTTTAAAAATATTGTATAATAGTAATCATAAAAAAGCAACAAGGTTAACAAATGGTATTAAACGCAAACTCAAAAAAGGATTTAGAGGATTTTAAATCATATATTTTGGTAGAAAAAAACTTTTCTAAACACACTGCAAAAGCATACTATGCTGATATTTTAGCATACTTGATATGGCTAGGAGATAGTCAGTGTGAGGATGTTAGCTTTTCTAAGGTGAGAGAATATTTGCATTTTATGCAAATTTTTAACTACAAAAAAACTACTGTTGCACGTAAAATTGCTTCTATTCGTACTTTTTACAAGTATTTGCACAGAGAAAGAAAAGTTGAAAGTAATCCTGCCGAAAGTCTTATTTCTCCAAAACGTCCAAAATCATTACCTAAGTTTTTGACAACAGATGAAGTTGAACAAATTTTAAGTAATATTAACATTGATACTCCTGCGGGTTATCGTAATCGTGCAATTCTTGAACTTTTATGGGCAAGTGGTATGCGTGTATCTGAGTTAAGCGGGTTGAATTTTGGCAATTTGAACCTTGATAACAATGAGATTACTGTTTTTGGTAAAGGTGCAAAAGAAAGAATTATTCTTGTTACTGATAGAGCAAAATCTTACTTGCAAGGGTATATTGATTTTGCACGCCCATTGATTGCAAAAGGCTATACACTTCCGCCAATATCAGATGAAACACCTGTGTTTATCAATAAAACAGGATATCGTTTGCAAACTAAGATGATTAGGAATGTAATCAATGACATTGTTGATAAAATCGAATTACCTAAAAAGGTTACACCGCATATGTTTAGGCATAGTTTTGCAACACATCTAATCGAAAACGGTGCAGATTTAAGGGTTGTGCAGGAACTTTTGGGACACGCTAGTATTTCAAATACGCAAATTTATACTCATATCTCTATGCAGCATATGAAAGAAGTATATGACGAAACGCACCCTAGAGCATAGTTTCAGCCTGTTTCAATTGACTAGTTGTGATAAATGTGTTAAAATTAGTATATAGTTATTTTGGTATGGGTTATTAAGAATGAGTATATTTAATAAAAATTCAGGTTATACTTTAGCGGAAATTATGGTAACGCTTGCGTTAGTTGGCTTTTTGGCAACTGTAACTTTGTCAACTGTTGGTTCTTCAATTCAACAGAGAACTAGATTGGCTCAGTTTAGAACGGCACACGCAAGAATGACGGCTGCATTTAAAAACGTGTCAGTTGATAAGGCAAGAATTTATAACTGTTATTTAGCTCCGACAACTAATGAAATAAGAGAATATGGTTTACATATTGAAGGGACGGCAACTCCATCAAACAACTCTGGTTGTGAAGATATGGTGAGCTCATTTGTTCGTGCAATGGGTGCGACACGTTTCTGTGAAAATAACCCTTATGGCGAAGGTTGTATTCCTAACAATTATCCTACTGCAAAAAGTGGTTGTTTTACCAACTATTTAACTTCAACAGCATATGTCTTAGATAATAGTATGATTATTCTTCTTAACAAGAAAGAAACAGGTTTAAAGCTTTTCGCAGTTGACGTTAACGGAAGAAAAGGTCCTAACAAATGGGGGTTAGATATATTCCCATTCTCTGTAAAAGCAACAGAAACTAAAGAAATAAATAATACAGTCTTTGTTAAAGCATTAGGTATTCTTTCACCACCTGATTCTTGTGATTATGGTGTGGATACCGCTAAATCTACAGAAGATAGAGCAAGCAGAACAACAGAAGAAATGATGAAAGAGTCTGCTGGTATTAGCTTGAAACGTATTGAAAGAAATGGCGGGAAATTATAAGCCTTAGGGTTTATAATAAATTAGCAGTTTCGTTATACATAATCATATGAAAATCAGCACTTGTCATATTTGGGTTCTGTTTCATAAATTTTTTCACGTCAAATTTTGCCAAATATTTGTCTAATTTTTCGATAGTTTTTGGCTTGTCTTGGTTTTCGTCTTTTAATCTGGCAATATAATTCTGTGTTAAATAAAGTACGTCATCCTCTGTTAAAACTGGCAAACCTCCAATTTTAACTTCATCTTTTTCATCACTTTCAAGATAGCGTTTCTCTTCGTCTTTTTGTTGATTTTGTTGTTGACGTTGCTTTTCTTGTCCTGTTGAAACTGCTGATTCAATTCGTTGACCAAACGGGTTATTTACAGAATTAAACATAAGATGCCTCACTTGTTAGTAACTTGTTGCTATCTTTATCGGCAAAAACTGTAAAAACTTTAATATTTCAACTATATAGTGGACTTTATAAGCTCATATAGTAGTCTTTTAGAATTTTTGTATCGGTTTCGATGTTAGGGCTTTCGCAAACTAAAGCTCCTTTTACGCCAAATTCTTTCAATGCTTTTAGTAGATCTTTGTAATTCATATCAGATTCTTCAAGGATAAGGTGTTTTTTCTCCCCTTTTTTGGTGTATTCAATACCTGCAAGGTGTGCGTGGAAATTGTTTAGGGCAAAATCACCTAATTCTGTACCGATTCTGTCTAGGACTTTGCAAAATTCATCGTAAGTATTGTATTCGCCTGCCGTTCTGGCATGGATGTGAGAAAAATCAATGCAAGGAAGAACTTGTTCAAATTCTTTTGAAAGTCTGATTATTTCTTCGTAATCACCCCATTGAGTTTCTTTTCCTGTTGTTTCAGGGCGAATCCACATTTTGATATTGTGTTTTTCAAGGGTTTCGATAATTTTTTGTGTTTGAGTTTTCACTTGTTGATAAACAGTTTCCTTGTCCCCACCCATATAAAATGCTGCGTGATAAGTTATACTGTAACCCCCAAAATCAGAAGCAGCTTGAGCTGTTTCGATAATTCTTTGAACGCTTGCTTCAATTTTGTCTTCTTCTTTAGAATTTAAGTTGATATAAAATGGACCGTGAGCAGTAAAAATCAGATTTTTTTCCTGAGTAGTTTTTTTAAGAAGAGCACGGGTTTCATCAGACATTCTAACTCCGTGAACGAACTCAACTTCTAGTCCGTCAAGTCCCATTTCTTCAATAATTTCAAAAGCCTTTGGGTATCCGCCTTTGCCAGTAGATAGTGGCATTCCGGCTGTTAAGAAGTTTAATTTATCAACCTTATAAAAATTTTGCATTATACTCTCACCTTAATCATTTCATCTAAAATTTCACAAACATCAGCAACAAGTTTTGAGCAGTGTTCTTTTCTTGCACTTCCGTCTAACCCAGCAGATAATACTCTACAACATGTTACTTTGTTTCTCTTTTTGAATTCTTCAATAAGTTTTGCGGCATTAGCTCTTGCAGAAACTTCGTTATTAAATTTGTTTTTTCTGCCAAAATGATATCCTAAAATTATTTGACCTGCTGCAATTGCACCGCACAAACAACCTGATGACATTCCGCCGGAAAATGTTGTTGCACAAGGTAACAACTCTTCAGGGCATAAACCCGCATCGATATATGCTTGGAGAATACTTTCAGAACAAGAATATCCGTTTTTAAAATAGTCTAATGCTTTATCTTTTATCATACTTATAATCCCTTTTTTATTAGTTTTTTACATAAAAATGACCGCTTGTCAAAATCTTGGTTGGGTTATCACGTGAATAAACTTTCATCACGTAATTTCCCTTACCGTTCATAACTATATAATCTGTGAAATAATGTCTTTGTTCATCTCTGAGTTTTACTCTTTTGCCCCAAACAAGGTCATATCCAAGTCTTTCGTCTTTATCACCATCAAGTTTATAGATTTGTATAAGCAATAACTTGGATTCTACTTGTTTTGGCAAAGTTATTAAATAATAAATTCTTTCGTTTGGCTGAAATACGTTGGTATTACTTGGGGAATTTATTGTTTCAGGTGTGAAACGATGCTTGTTAAAAAGGATAACAGAAGTTTCCTTGTCGCAAGCACAAGTAAAAAACGCAATCAGAATTGTAGTTATTACTAAAAAGAGTTTCTTCATAATTGTTGTAACTGTTTGATTTGGTCTTGAACAGTGTTAATCATTTCCTTGTCGTTGTTGTATTTTGTGAATAATTTGTAGTTTTTAATTGCTTCGTTAGTTTTGCCTTGTAGTTCTAATGCTCTACCTAAAGCGTAATAAGCATATCCAAGGTTATAATCGTGATCAAGTGAAATGACTCTTTCAAAACTCTTTTGAGATTCGATGAAGTTGTTTTCATTTGCGTAAGCTAAACCTAAATTAAACCAACCGTCAGTGTAATCAGGGTTCACAATAATAGCTTTTTGGTAATAATTTATAGCTTTTGTATTATCTTCTTTCATCTTGTAGATGTTACCGATTTTAAGAAGTGTAATTTCATCGTTTGGAACAAGTTGAAGTGCGTCTTGATAGTATTTTACAGCTGCTTCAAAATTGTTACTTTTGAAGTTTTTATCTCCTTCTGCGATGAATTCTTCATTTTGTTTTATTGTTATTGGTGAAGCCTTAACCACAGGTTGAGGTTTTACTTCTGCCTTTGGTTTTTCTTCAACAGGTGAAGTTTTTTGTTCTTCTATATTGATTGTAATAGCAGGAACTGTTATTTCTTCAGTTGAATTTGCTGGAGTTGTTGTTTTTGGTTTGTATAATGATGAAATGAATTCACTGTATTCTGCTGAATATTGTGTTTTATCAGGATCAAGTGAAATTGCTTTTTCATAATTTTCTGACGCTTTTGTATTTTCGCCTTGAGCTCTATATACTTTTGCCATTCCAAAGTATGCTGAACCGTCAGTAAAACCATCTTTAATTGCAGTTTTGAAGTTTGTCATTGCATTGTCGTAATCTTCAATTTCTAAAAGTTGATGACCACGTGAAACCAAGGCACTGTTTAGGTTTTCTTTGATTGTTTTATCATTTTTAAGTGTTAAAACTTCTCTGTATAAACCAATTGCATCTTCAAATTTGTTTGTCGCATGAAGTGCTAGTGCTTTGTTATATTTTGCAGTGAAATCTTCAGGTTCAGCTGTCAAAATTACATCATAATATTTGATAGCGTTCACGTAATCTTTTTTGCTGTGGAAACATAACGCTATTTCTTTTTTTATTCCTAAATCTTTTGAGTCTTTGCTTTCTGCAATGATGTAATTTTCAAGAGCTTTGTCAAAGTTATTTAGGTTTTTATAAACTCTTGCGATATTTTTATAGCCTTTGATATCGTCAGGATAAGCCTTGATATACATATTGTATTGGCTAATTGCTTCGGTATTTTTGTTCATATCTGCAAGCAAATCCGCATAATCAAGTCTTACGGTATTAAGATTAGGAACTTTAGCAAGAACGATTTGATATTGTTCATAAGACATTTCATTTCGTCCTAAATCTTGATATGCTTGAGCAAGTCCTAAGTGTGCAGAATTGTTGTCTGGATCAATTACAAGAGCTTTTTCCAACATTTCTGATGCTTTTTCAGGTTCGTTAATGTTTAATAAAGCAATCCCGTAATCTGCAAAATTTTTGAATGAATCAGGGTTTCTATCGTGAATTCTTTTGAATTGTTTAGCTGAATTTTGATAATCTTTTACGGCTAAATAAGATGATGCCAAATTTTCACGTGATTCTGAGTGTTGAGAGTATGTGTCTAAAAAGATATTATAGTTTTTAATAGCATTTTTGTAATCTCTCAACTGATATTGAGCATTTGCAATGTTGTAATAGTTGTATTTATATTCAGGGAAAATATCCAAAGCTTTTTCATAAGATTGAAGAGCTTCTTTATATTTGCCTTGAGTTTCATAAATACTACCGATACTGATATATACAAACGCATCATCAGGTTTAAGTTCAATAACTTTTCTATAAGTTGCTAAAGCTTTTTCAGTATTGTCAATTTCAGTGTATAAACCTGCAAGTTTTGTGTATAACATTGCATCTCCGCCTGAAACTTGAATTGCTTGTTCAAGTTTTGCGATAGCACCTTTTAAATCTTGTTGGTGTTCAGCACTGCAAGCTTCTTGGTACAATAAACTTGCTTCAGGTGTTAGTGCCAAAGCAGGTGTTATATTAAATACTAATGTTGAAACTAAAATACTTGTTAATAAAGACTTTTTGATATTCATAAACCCTCAATTTCTATCAAAATTTTATCACAAAAATTACACTTGTGTAAAGCTATCAGAGTATATCTTCTTGTTTAGCAAAATAGTTGCGGTTTTGATGATGTTACACTGTTCTGTGTCATTTGAATCGTATTCGATTTCATCAAGTTCTTGGAAATTTGCAATCATATTTGCCAAACTTGTGTATAACTTATCAACGGAAGATGTTGGCTGATTGTTCTCTAGCATTTTAAAAATTCTAATAAGTTCGGAGTCTTTTGCATCAAGAATAACTGCATCTAACCCAGCACCATATGCTAGAACTCCAAACACTCTGTTAATCAATGGTCGCAACTCTTTTGGGCAACCGTTTGAAATATTGGACAACCCAACAATTGTGTTGACTTTAGGTTCAAAACTTTCTTTAACCATTTGGATTGTATTTAGAGCTTCAACAGCTTGTGATTGATCTGCACAAATTGGTAAAACTAATGGGTCAAAGAAAATTTTGTTGCTTTCAATTCCTTTTTCCATACATTTTTCATAAATTTCAAAGATTATTTCAAGTCGTCCGTCAGCGGTTTTTGGAATTCCTGTTTCTTTTGAAAGTGCCAATGCTACAAGGTTACAACCATATTCAGAAGTTAAATCGGTTAATTTTTCAAGTTTTTCAGAATCTTTTGAGGTGCTATTGATAAAACTGTTTTGAGGATTTTTTATAAGTTTTAATCCTTGTTCAATTGCATCAGAATTTGTCGAATCAAGTGAAATATTTTGATTCTCAACAAACGGAATTAACCATTCAAAAATCTTGTCAAGTTTGTTTTTTGCAGGCCCGACATTGAGGTCAATGCAGTCAACATTTTGCTGAATTTTTATCAAATTTTTGACAAAATTTTCGTCTTTTTTTTCTAAAGCTTCTCTGACTGAAGCTGAAATTATATGTATGTTTTCTCCGATTATAATCATACAAAAATTTTAACATAAAAATGCCAAAATTTTCACAAAATTTCGATTTAATAAGCAAATTATTATATAAACAAATCTGCTTAATAAAAATTTACAATGAAAACCCTTGTATAATAACAAAAAAATAGAATTTCATGGTTTTAGGCTAGTAATAACATGTAAAACATGATATAATAAGACAAGGTTCTCAACTTAAAGTGTAAAAGGAGTAGGTTCTATGTCAACAACAATCTCTGAAAAAGAAATCAAAAAAGTGAAATCTAAATTCACTGATGAGTTCGAAAACTATTTAAAAAACCAATGTGCAAAAACAACATTTAATGGTACTGAGTTAGAATCATTCTCTTGGTATAAAAAAGTGTTGGGTTTGATGTAAACACAAAGACAGAATAAAAAGAGCCAGTCCAAAAGACTGGCTCTTTTAACGTTAAATAATATATTTTATAGAAATTATTTTTATTTACCCCTAGGGATTTTACAACAAATTTTTTTTTATATATAATCATAATTATGAAAACAAGAGATAATGTAAGAAATTTTTGTATTATTGCCCACATTGACCACGGCAAATCCACACTAGCAGACCGATTATTAGAAAAAACAGGTACTGTTGCTCAACGTGATATGCAAGAGCAGTTGTTAGATTCTATGGATATTGAACGTGAACGTGGTATTACTATCAAATTAAATGCTGCTAGAATGAATTATACATCTCAAGATGGTAAAGATTATGAATTGAACTTAATCGATACTCCTGGGCACGTGGATTTTTCTTACGAAGTTTCTCGTTCATTAGCTGCTTGTGAGGGTGCACTTCTAATTGTTGATGCGACTCAAGGGGTTGAAGCTCAAACTCTTGCAAATGTTTATTTGGCTATTGAACAAGATTTGGAAATTATTCCTGTAATCAATAAAATTGACTTGCCTTCAGCTGATGTTGAACGTGTAAGACAAGAAATTGAAGAAATTTTAGGTATAGACGCTTCTATGGCAATTCCTGTTAGTGCGAAAACTGGTGAGGGAATTGAAGATATTTTAGAAGCTGTTGTAAATTATATTCCAGCACCTGATGATAATTCAGACAAGCCATTAAGAGCAATGGTTTTTGATAGCGTATATGACCAATATTTAGGAACTGTTTGTTATTTCAAAGTTGTAGATGGTTCAATTAATATTGGTGATAAGGTTCGTTTTATGGCTTCAGGCAAAGAATGTGAAGTTGTCGAATTGGGTTATCAAACACCTGCAAGAAAACCTGTTAAAAAATTAACTTGCGGGGATGTAGGTTATTTTGCAGGTTCAATTAAAGAATTGACCCGTTTCGTTGGGGATACAATTACAAACGTTGAACGCCCTGCAACAGAACCATTACCAGGTTATAAAGAAGCGTTACCAATGGTTTTCTCAGGTTTGTATCCTGTTGATAACGAAGATTATGGTGATTTAAAAGAAGCATTAGAAAAATTGAAACTTAATGACAGTAGTATCACTTTCGAACCTGAAACATCAAGTGCGTTAGGATTTGGTTTCCGTTGTGGTTTCTTGGGTATGTTGCATATGGAAATTGCTCAAGAACGTTTGGAAAGAGAATATGATTTATCACTTGTAACAACTGCTCCGTCAGTAGTTTATAGGGTTCACAAAACAAATGGTGAAGTTGTAGAAATTGATAACCCTGCAAACTTGCCTGCTGCTCAATATAGAGATTTTATCGAAGAACCTTATGTTAAAGTTCAAATTATTACTCCGAATGAATATGTTGGAACTTTAATGGATTTGGCCCAAACTAAACGTGGTATTTTCTTAAATATGACTTACCTTGATAAGGTTCGTGTCGATTTAGCTTATGAAATTCCATTGAGTGAAGTTATTACAGATTTTTATGATCAATTGAAATCACGCACAAAAGGTTATGCAAGTTTGGATTATGAATTCAGCGAATACAAACGTTCAAAACTTGTTAAATTAGATGTTATGTTGGCAGGTGAAATTGTTGACGCATTGTCAGTAATCTGCCACGAAGACAGTGCTTTCTACATTGGTCAAAAATTAACAGTTAAATTGAAAGATATTATTCCACGCCAATTATTTGAAGTTCCTGTTCAAGCTGCAGTAGGTGGTAGAGTAATCGCAAGAACTACAATCAAGGCAATGCGTAAAAACGTACTTGCTAAATGTTATGGTGGTGACATTTCCCGTAAACGTAAACTTCTTGAAAAACAGAAAAAAGGTAAAAAACGTATGAAATCTGTTGGTAGTGTAGAAGTTCCACAAGAAGCATTTATGGCGGTACTTAGTCTTGATGAAGATTAATAATGCCGTGAGTTTGAGCAATCATTGCAACATCAAGTCTATTCTTTGCTTCTAATTTTCTGATAATTGAAGCAACGTGAGCTTTTACTGTGTGATGTGTTACTGTAAGTTTATCTGCGATTTCTCTATTAGTAAGTCCTTGCATAAGATGGTTTAAAACGTCTAATTCTCTTTCAGTCAGTCCAAAAGGGTTTTCTTCATTCCCACGGTATTTTTCCATTCAAAACTTCCTATAAATTCCAATTAAATATCTCAACTTTACCCTTTTATACTACTTATAAATATGGGTTTTTCCAATTACCCGAACAGGTTAAATATTAATATATAAGGGGTTTTGAGCGGTTTAGCTGAAATATTATTGAAACTGTTAAATGGTCTGAAACATGGTCGTAGCATGTATTTTGACATGTTAAGAAATTGTAACATTTTGTTAACTTAACGCAATTATTTAAAAGAGAAATACTTTATATATATACGAGATGAAAATCTAATAGGATTGATTATAAAGAAAAAGAAAATGAAAACACTCTAGTTAAGAGTATGTGAGTACAAAAGGAGATTCGAAAAATGGGCGGCATTAACTTTAATGGTAACAGCTACGGTATCAACAAACAAGAATTCAAAGCTTTTAAGCAAGAATTAAAAAAAGCTGATAAAGCGAATGACAATTTTGATTTATCAAAAGCTGATTATAAAGAAATTGAAGCAGCTATCGTAAAAGGCGATTTATCTGCATATTTAGACAGAGCAGGTGCAGAGTTAAAAGTTGCTATGGGTATTGCATTAACTGGCAAAGTTGATGGTACAGAAGATTTAGATGCAGCAAGACAAATTGTAAACAATGCAGAATTTGATGTTAGACCAGATGGAAAACCAACTGATAAAGCAAAAGTTATTCAATACATCATAAATGCAAATCCACAAAGAGTTGAACAAAATTTAGCTAGTGATTTAGGCGATGTCTTTCCTGCATTACAATTATTAGGTAACCCACATTATTTTGGTGGTGAAAAACCTACAGTAGCTCAAACTGAAGCAAACATTGCAGCATTATTTGAAAACCTTCCAGGTTTAGTTTAATAAAATAAAATCGAATTTTCACTCACATACATACAAAAAGGCTTACCAAAAGGTGAGCCTTTTTTATTGTTTTGCCATGTTAACAAATGTTACAAAAACGAAAGAAATTTAGCCAAAATATTAAAGATAATTAAAAACATGCCGATAAGTATCATGTGAGTAAAAGATAAGGAGTCCCGATATGGCAATCGAGTTTAACAAATTCAAAGGTTATAATAACTATAACTTAGGTATTGCTGCCGGCGTATCAAAGGAAGAAGTAAAGAAGGCAGAAGAAACAAAACAAGAAGCAGTAAGTGCTAACCAATTCAAAGGTTTAGAAAATGAAACAGACCTTTTAACAAGAAACGCACAAAATTTATATGGTGTTCAATTAGGTAAATTTACTGCTGCAGACAAAGATTTAGCTGATCAAACCAACGCTATTTTAGCAAGCTTGGGCTATAACTACAAAGTTACAGCAGCTCAAGTTGCAAGTGTTGCTAACGGCGTTAAAACAGTGGTAGAACCTGGTTTGAAATTAGCAGAGGATGGTGCTGTTGCTGCTCATATCCAAGACCCTAACGGCCCATTCGCAGAATTATTTGCATAAGACTTATAAATATACTTACTTACTCACACTTTTAAGCTGATTTTTTAAATCAGCTTTTTGTTTTGTAGTTTATTACCAGAAGAGGAACTACGATGTGTCTTTTATGAATGTTATTTTGTCATTGCGAGCTGAAGCGAAGCAATCCAGCTTTTAGTTTTAGTGATATCTTGCAAAGGGCGTATTTATCTAATTAAATAGGCTGGATTCTTTCGGACTAACGTCCTCAGAATGACATATTAGATTTTTTGTTTAAAGTTTTTTCATTATTTGTAAACTAAAAATATGAAATTTGTTTTAAAATCTCTCTTAAAAATCATGTTGATGTTACAATTTTATCATGGCTAGCACGTGGGAAGAATTAGTACAACAAATAAAAGAACGCTTGGATATTGTGGAAGTGATATCTGAGCAGGTTGTTTTGAAAAAACGTGGTAACAATTTTTGGGGTTTATGTCCGTTCCACAAGGATAAAAACCCGTCATTCTGTGTTACTCCCCACTTAGGTATTTATAAATGTTTTAGTTGTGGTGAAGCTGGTGATGCTTTAAAATTCATTATGAAAACTCGTAATATGGAGTTTAAAGATTTAATTGTTGAGTTGGCGGATAAGTTTGGTCTTGAGCTCCCAAAAACTCACAAATCAGACGGAACTTCAACTAAAGAAGTTAAAGAACAAATGCTTGCAGCAACAATGGTTGCGGCTGAATATTATCACGATTTGTTGTTAAGAGAAAAAGATGCAAATGCTGAAGTTGCTTTGAAATATCTTACAAAACGTGGTATCGGAACAGATATTATTAAAAAATTCCACATTGGTGTTGCACCAAAAGCTTATTCAGCTTTGTATGACGAATTGAGAAAAGATTTTTCTAATGAGATTTTGGAAAAAGCTGGCTTGATTTTGAAAAGTGATAAAGGGGGTTACATTGATAGATTTAGAAACCGTGTAATTATTCCTATCCAAAATGAAAATGGTGAATTTGTTGCATTCGGTGCAAGAGCATTAGAAGCTGACCAAAATCCAAAGTATTTAAATTCATCAGATTCATTAATATATAATAAGAGCCGTTTATTGTATGGACTTTATACAGCCAAAGATGCGATTAAACGAGAAGATGCAGTTGTTTTGATGGAAGGTTATTTTGATGTAATTTCATCCCAAGCTCACGGTATCGAAAATTGCGTTGCATCTTGCGGAACATCTTTAACAGCAGATCACGTGAAACTTTTATCACGTTATACAAAATCAAGAAGAATTTATTTATCTTTTGATACTGATTCTGCTGGGCAAAAAGCAACTGCACGTGGGGCTGAAATTATTAGAGATGTTTTCGCAGGATTAGGTGATATCAAACAGTTTGACGAAAGTTATGTAGCTTCTGATAAAGATAAATATGCTTGTGAAATTCGTGTAATTGCACCGCCTGAGGGAAAAGATCCTGATGAATTTGTTCGCTCAGTTGGGGCGGATGCTTATAAAATGTATATGGAAAATGCTCCATTATTCATTGATTTTCAGTTAGATAATATTTTAAAACAAAAGCATAATTTCAAATCACCACAAGAAAAAGCACAATATGTAAAACAAATTATTCCGATTTTGGCTGAGATTAAAAACAGAATTATACGTTCTGAATATATTGATATGGTAGCCCAATCATTGTCAATTGATGCTAATGCAATCCGTACGGAAATGAGGATTTTTGAGCGTGCAAACTTTCCTCAAGAAGAAAGAATTGTTAAGAATGTAACAAAAAGTTCTTCAGTACTACAAAAAGCGCAAAAAAATTTATTGAGCGTTTTTCTAGTTCCTGACAGTCCATTAACATTTACTCAAATAAATGAAATGATTGCCGACGTTGCATTCGATGATGAAATATTAATAAATGTAAAATCTACAATTGACAAATTGATATGTAGCGTAAATAATGTGAAAGAATTAATCGAACACTTATATACAGAATTTGTTGATAACCCTGATGCTCAGGCTGTTTTGCCAGAGTTGATAGCAATCTCAGAAGTATATAGAGGTCTGGAAGAAGAAGATTTTGTAAACGTTATTAAAGAAACTTTAAACAAGATTAATCATTGCAGACAAGTGAAGGAAACCGAACACATTAAGAATTTGTATAAAGGGATTAGCGATGACGATCCTGAAGCCTTAAAGCTTCAAATACAACTAAGAGATAAAATAAAGAAACTAAGACAAAAATCGGAGAAATTTTAGATGACAAAGAAAAGACAATCAAGCTCCTCAGTAATCAGTGTAATGGATGATGATGCACTAGATTTACAAGATATTAGCGAGGATTCAGTTTTAGACTCTGAACATGATGCGATTAATTATATGAATGTTGATATTTCAACAGATAATATTGAAGACATTGTAACATCAAAAATGGGTGATAAAGTGAATCCGGAAGATATCTATATGCTTCATGGCATGGATGAAGAACCGGATCCAAATGATTTAGAATTACCTAAAAACGTTGCAATTGATGATCCTGTAAGATTATACTTGCGTGAAATTGGTAGAATTAAATTATTATCTGCCAATGAAGAAATTGAATTAGCAAGAAAAATTTTAGAAGGTGGTACACCTGGTGCTATCGCTAAAAGAAAACTTGTTCAAGCTAACTTACGTTTAGTTGTAAGTATTGCTAAAAAATATGTTGGACGTGGAATGTTGTTCTTAGACCTTATTCAAGAAGGTAACTTAGGTCTTATCCGTGCAGCTGAAAAATTTGACCACGAAAGAGGTTTCAAATTTTCAACTTATGCTACTTGGTGGATTAGACAAGCAATTACAAGAGCAATTGCTGACCAAGCTAGAACAATCAGAATTCCTGTTCACATGGTTGAAACAATTAATAAATTGAAAAAAGTTACAAGAAAATTGGCTCAAGACTTGTCAAGAAAACCAACCGAAGATGAATTGGCAGCAGAAATGAACGTTTCTATTCCAAAACTTCGTGAAATTATCAAAATTGCTCAAGAACCTCTTTCTTTAGAAACTCCGATTGGTAAAGAAGAAGATTCAAGATTAGGTGATTTCATCGAAGATAAAGAAGCTGATGCTCCAGTTAAAATGGTTGCTTCTGAATTATTAAAAGAAGACTTGGCTGAAGTTCTTTGCACATTATCACCAAGAGAACGTGATGTATTGAGATTACGTTTTGGTATGGATGATGGACGTCAAAGAACATTAGAAGAAGTAGGTCAATTATTCGGCGTTACTCGTGAACGTATCAGACAAATCGAAGCAAAAGCTTTGAGAAAATTACGTCACCCTAACCGTAAAAAACGTTTAGAAGAATACGTTGAGTAATGAAAATTTAAAAATGAGAGCTCCTAAATTAAGGAGCTTTTATTTTTTCAAATGTTTGTGATAATATGGAAGTCCAATGAATATACCACGAATTTCGGGTTTAAGAACTGGCTTGGGATTAGCAATTGTAGCAGGTGCACTTACCCTAACTGCCCCAACAAAAGCCGAAAGTAAAATAGAAACCCCACAGGAAGATAAATTTGAATATTTTTACGAAAAGCAAACCTCTAGTCCTGATTTTAAAACTAAATTAAAAAGATGGGCAATAAGAAGTTTTTCTGATGAAGTTGCATTACCACCACCAAAAGGTAGTGCGGCAGATTCAATCTTGGCGTTTGCACCTGAGCCTTATGTAACTGTTCAGGGACAACAGAAAACTTTAACATTTGCGGTTGATGTTACTAATAATATTCTTTATCACTACGATAAAAACGGAAATCCAATTATGGGTTATAGGATTGCTAGTGGCAAATTAGATCCTGAAAACCAAACAGATGAAGGTTTGAGAGTTGTTTCTCATATTGAAAGTTTCCCATATGATACAGCTCCTGCACATACAAAACGTAGCCAAAACCCAGCTGACTATGGTCCAAGATGTATAATTTTAGAAAAATTAGATCCCGTTACCGGTGCAAAAGATGTTACAGGTGAATTTATCCATGGAAACAGAAATGCATCAAGTATTGGTAAACACGCATCAAAAGGTTGTATGCGTATGGATAATTCTGTCATAAAAGAACTTGCCAAAGCCGTTAAACGTGGGGATTTGGTTATGATAATAAGACGTATTCGATAAGAAAGTTAGCTCAAAATTTCATCTAAAATTTCAGCATTTTTAGATGCGTTTTGAAGTTGTTGTTTTGAAATTCTACGCATGTAATTTCTTAAAGCTTCTCTGATTAATTCGCTTCTTGAACAACTTTCCTTATCTGCAAGACCATCTACCTTATTTAAAAAATCATCAGGCATGGTAACCAAAATTTTAGCCATATAACTAACCCTTTCTTTGGCATGATTATAGCATGTCTAAATTCTTTTATCAAGATGAAATTACCCAATTCGGCTTGTCCTGTTCGATATTGTTAAAACTTCTTAAATAAATAAAATTAAATCGAAGAAAGGAGTTCTAATATGGAAGAAAATCAAAACAATGAACACAAAACAATTAACGAAAATCATCACTATTTAACCTGCGACAAACATCCGTTTTGGAAAGCTCTACTGACTGGATTGTTAACTTTTTTAGGGGCATTTTGTGCATTTTATGTAGTTTCAGATTGGCATTTTAAACGAATGATGCATCCGCCAATTGGCAAAATGGATAGAATGATGAGAAGAGAAATGCGAAATATGGATAATATGTTCAGGGCAGAAAAAGAACTTTCAGCACGTGCATCTAATGTTATTCATTTAGAACAAGGCAAAGACGCTTATACTATTTTGATTGATTTAAGAGCGTTTGATAATGATGAAAATAATGTAAAAGTGGGTTCGAATGGAAACATCCTAACAATTAATGGTCAATCTATAAAAAAATCAAAAAGAAATCAGCAGATTTCAGAATTTCAACAAAGTTATATGTTTGGGGATAATGTGAATTTAAAAGAAATGACAAAAGAAGTTAAAGGTCATTTTTATGTAATTACTGTTCCGACTACTGAAATGGATGATTAGGGGTAAATATTAAGGTGTCATTCTGAACTTAATTCAGAGTCTATCAATTTTATAGGCATTGATAGATTCCGGATCAAGTCCGGAATGACATTAATATTATTTACCAGTTTTGTATTTAATGCTAAAATAAATGTATGAAAATTTTAGGTATAGACCCAGGAATGGCAATAGTTGGTTATAGTATTTTAGAGTTTGATGGAAAAAACATCGAACTTTTACATTCGGGTTCTATTCAGACAAAAAAAAGTGAAAGAGAATCAGCTAGACTTTTAGAAATTTTTGAGGATATGAATTGTATCATTGAAAAATATCAGCCTGATGTTTGTGCAATAGAAAAATTATTTTTCTTCAGAAATACAACAACAGTTATGCCTGTTGCACATGCTCGTGGTGTAATTCTAACCGTGTTAGAAAAGTTTAATGTGCCGATTTTTGAATACACTCCAATTCAGGTAAAACAAACATTAACAGGTTATGGTAGAGCTGATAAAAAAGAAGTTGAGCAGATGGTAAAAATTGCATTAGGTGTTGATAAATTACCAAAGTTAGATGATACGGTTGACTCTATTGCGATTGCTATTACATATACAAGAAGTACAGAAGCGTTAGAAAATTTTAAAAGATAATTTGTATAAAATTTTTTAAAATGGTAAAATAAACTCAAGAATTATGGATAAATTTGTTGTAAAAAATATAATAGTTTTTAGTTTAATTTTAGGTGTTATTTTAGGTTTATTAGCACCAATTCCATATGTTGGGACATTTATGCTAATTGTTGCATTGGTTTTATCTGCACCATTAGTTATGATTTATTTGATTATGGATAACAGATTAGAATTAACGACTACAAAAGATAGCATTATAACAGGGGCAATAGTTGGATTTGTTGTTAATATTTCATTTTCAATTGCATATGCGTCTGTGATGGCAATTTTGGCAAAAGTTATAAATTACAGTTCAAATTTTATATTAACCACAATGATTGTAAATTCTCCTATCTGGTTGTTGGGAGTATTTATAATTTTTATTGGGGTTCTTTGTGCTACAACAAATTCATTTAGCGGATTTGTTACGTATTATATTATAAACTTTATTCGTGATATGTACGAAAAACAACTTCCTAAAAATAAGGAAGATGATGATTTTACACTACAAAAATAAATAAAAAGGATAATAAAAATGGCAGAATTCACATCAAAAATCAGAACAATTCAATGGGTAGATAATGTTTCAAGAATGGTTGATCAAACTAAATTCCCTGAAAAATTTGAATATATTGATATTAAAACAGGGGATGAAATGTTTGATGCAATCAGAACAATGATAGTTCGTGGTGCTCCAGCTATTGGTATTGGTGGTGCTCATGGGGTTGTTTTATACGCATTAGAAGGTGCTGAAAAATTTGACTCAAGAGAAGAATTTGTCAATTGGCTAATTGAAAAAGCTGAATATATGAAGACTTCTAGACCTACTGCAGTTAATTTGATGTGGGCTGTTGAGAAACAAATCGAAGTTATTAGAAATTCTAAATATGATATTAAAGGTTTGATTGAAGAATTGAAAGTTAATGGTATCAAGTTAGAAAATGAAGATATCGAAATCAACAAAAAAATTGGTGATTATGGTGCAGAAGTTGTTCCAAAAGGTGCAACAATTTTAACTCACTGTAATGCAGGAGCATTGGCAACTGTTGGTTATGGAACAGCATTGGGTGTTGTTCGTTCAGCTTTTGCAAAAGATAATACTGTTCAAGTTTTTGCCGATGAAACAAGACCACGTCAGCAAGGTGCAAGAATTACAACTCTTGAACTTACAATGGATGGAATTCCGACAACATTAATCACTGATGGTATGTGTTCATATTTTATGAAAAAAGGAATGATTGATATGGTTTGTGTTGGTGCAGATAGAATTGCTGCAAACGGTGATGCTGCAAATAAAATCGGTACATACACAGTTGCGATTGCTGCAAAATACCATAATATCCCGTTCTATGTTGCGGCTCCGCTTTCTACAATTGATACAAGTATTAAATCAGGGGATGAAATCGTAATTGAAGAAAGATCACGTGAAGAAGTTACACATATCAACGGTAAAACAATTTGTGCAGAAGGTGTAAATGTAATCAACCCTGGATTTGATGTTACTCCACATGAATTGATAGCAGGTATTATTACCGAAAAAGGTATTTTAAGACCTGATTATAACAAATCAATTGCGGAAGCTTTTAAAATGTAGTGAGGATAATTAAATGTCTAATGATTTTAATGAATTAGAAGAAAAAAATACGAATAATTTTGCGTTAGTTTTTGGCGTATTTGTTTTTACTGTTGTATTTGCATTTATGGCATTTTTTGGAATTTTGAGTGTGAAAGACAAGTTTAGCAAAGCTTTAGACTCAAGTAATAAAACTCAGGCAACATCATCTGTAAAATCAAGCAAGGCTGTAGTAAGTAATATCGAAGCCAAAAATGTTGAAACTCTTGGTGATTTTAAAGATTATATGCCTAAAATGCAAAATAAAATCAAATCAAATTGGAATCCTCCAAAAAGTGAAAAACCTTCAAAAGTTATATTAAATTATGAAATCAAAAAAGATGGAACTTTGGGTGAAATTAAAGTTTTAACTTCATCTGGGGATAACAAAGTTGATGAAATGGCAATTGAAGCATTGAAAAAATCTGCTCCGTTTGAACCGTTACCAAAAGGTTTTGCGGGTGATAAGGTTGATGTTCAATTTACATTTGATTACAATGTTTATCAAAAATAATTTTGTTTGTGTATAATAAAAATATATTTTTTAGACATAAAAATTCAGGAGGGAAGTATGAAAAAATTATTCGCATCATTGTTAGTTGTATCAATGTTATCTATGGGTGTTCCTGCATTTGCTTCAGGTACACATGGTGTTGATGGTGATGTATCAGGCAGATCAGTTGGTGCTGCTTGCTTATCATTATTAGTATGGCCTGGTATCGGACAAGCTGTTAACAAAAACACTAAAGAAAAAAATGTAACTCACGCTGTTTTAGGTTTGACAGGTGTATTTAGACTTTGGTCTTTCTATGACGCATTAGTTGACAGAAAAGGCGGAGTTTGGAAAAACAGAATTTAGTTCTTAGCTAAATTTGAAATTTTTATGAATAGAGTGGACATTTGTTCACTCTATTTATTTGTATTTTGCCCCCTTTGTGTTATAGTGAAATTGAGGATAAATGGAGTAAAAATAAGATGAAAGAAAGTTATTTTCCACAAGAAATAGAAAAGAAATGGCAAGCGGTTTGGGAAGAAACTAAAGCATTCAAAACTTTAGATGAATCTGACAAACCTAAGTATTATGCCCTTTCTATGTTCCCATATCCATCAGGAAAACTTCACATGGGACACGTTAGAAACTACACAATTACAGATGTAATTGCAAGATTTAAAAAAGCAAATGGATTTAATGTTTTACATCCAATCGGATGGGATAGTTTTGGTTTACCTGCAGAAAATGCTGCAATGAAACACAATGCTGACCCTGAAACTTGGACAGATGAAAACATTGCGTATATGACAAAACAATTAAAAATGTTGGGTCTATCTTATGATTGGGATAGAGAAGTTACAACTTGCAAACCTGATTATTACAAATGGACTCAATGGTTGTTCTTACAACTTTATAAAAAAGGCTTGGTTTATAAAAAAGAAGCTGCCGTTAACTGGTGTGATGAATGTGGAACAGTTCTTGCAAATGAACAAGTTATCGATGGCAAATGTTGGAGATGTGATAATCTTGTTGAGAAAAAATATTTATCTCAATGGTTTATCAAAATTACAGAATATGCTGATGTATTGTTAGAAGATTTAGACAAACTTCCAGGTTGGGGTGATAACGTTAAAACAATGCAAGCTAACTGGATTGGAAAATCAAAAGGTGCTATTTTCAAATTCCCTGTAATTGATGCTCCAAATGGCGAAGAAATGTATGTTCCAGTTTATACAACAAGACCTGATACAGTATTTGGTATTACTTATCTTGTTGTTGCTCCTGAATACAAAGATATTGAAAAACTTACAACTGCAGAAAATTCTCAAGCAGTTGAAGAATATAGAGCAAATGCTCGCAAAATGTCTGAAATCGAAAGACTTTCAACTGATAGAGTTAAAACAGGTGTTCCTCTAGGAACTCACTGTCGCAACCCATTCAATGGTGAAATTTTCCCATTATGGACTGCGGATTATGCTTTAGTTGAATACGGAACAGGTGCTGTTATGGCAGTTCCAACTCACGATACAAGAGATTTTGATTTTGCTAAAAAATACGAATTACCAATGAAAGTTGTTATCGAAAATCCTGAAAATCCATCAGATTGCAAAGATGCAGCTTACACTGACCCTGGTGTGTTGGTAAATTCAGGTGAATTCAACGGTATGAAAAACGAACAAGCAAAACAAGCAATTACAAAATGGGCTGTTGATAAAGGTTTTGGTGAATTTAAAACTCAATACAGACTTCGTGATTGGTTAATTTCTCGTCAAAGATATTGGGGTGCTCCAATTCCTGTTGTTTATTGCGAAAAATGTGGTATTCAACCTGTTCCAGAAGAGCAACTTCCTGTATTGTTACCAAAAGATGTTGATTTTAAAGTTGTTGGTAAATCACCAATTACAACTTCTGAAACATTTAAACACACAACTTGTCCTGTTTGTGGCGGTCAAGCTACTCGTGAAACAGATACAATGGACACATTTGTTTGCTCAAGCTGGTACTATTTAAGATATGCTGATGCAAACAATTCTGAAAAATGTTTTGACAGAGATATAGTGAACCACTGGTTACCTGTTGATCAGTATGTTGGTGGTATTGAGCACGCAATTTTACACTTGTTGTACTCAAGATTCTTTACAAAAGCATTGAGAGATTGCGGTTTGTTAGACTTTGATGAACCATTCAAAAACCTACTTACTCAAGGTATGGTATTGAAAGATGGTGCTAAAATGTCAAAATCTAAAGGCAATACTGTTGACCCTGATGAAATCTTTGAAAATTATGGTGCGGATACTGCAAGATTATTTATTCTTTCAGATTCACCTCCAGCAAGAGATTTTGACTGGTCAGATGCAGGGGTTGAAGGTTGCTACAAATTCTTGAATAGAGTTTGGAGATTAATCTCAACAAATGCTGATAATATCACTTTAGATTACAAATTGAACTTCCCATTAGAAAAAACAAATGATGATTTAGTGAGAACTGTTCATATTGCAATCAAAGGTATTACAAATGACATTTCAAATGATTTCCAATTCAACACTGTAATTTCAAAATACAGAGAATTGACTAATGCAATCTATGATTGGCAAGGGGCAAAATGTAAGGATGGCTGTGAACTTAGCGAAGAAGACAAACAAGTTCTAAGTTTTGCAGTTATATCATTGATGAAATTGATGTCTCCTGTTGCAGTTCACTTAACTGAAGAAGCTTGGAGTGAATTAGGTGGTGTTGGTTCAATTCATGAACAAGATTGGTGTGCTTGGGATGAAAACTTGGCTAAATCAAGTTCAATTACTTTAGTTGTTCAAATCAACGGTAAAGTTAAAGATAAAATTGAAGTTGATGAAGGCTTAGATCAAGAACAAATGAAACAAACAGCTCTTGATAGTCCAAAAATCAAAGCACAAATCGAAGGAAAAACAGTTGTTAAAACAATTGTAGTTCCAGGAAAGTTGGTAAACATAGTAGTTAAGTAAGTAAAAATATGGTTTACCAAGAAAGAGCCTCAGAAATGGGGCTCTTTTCATTTGGGGTAAATATATAAAACTCAATGAATTTGTTTAATTATTTTCTTTTCACTTATAATGGAGTTATGAACATTACAGCTGGAAAATACAAAGGTCAAAAAATTGTTGCACCTGATGAAAATATCACCCGCCCAACTTTATCAAAAGTTAGGATGAGTGTGTTTAATACTTTGCAGGCAATGATTGATTTTGAGGGAAGTAGCTTTTTAGATATGTTTGCTGGCTCTGGAATTATGGGGTTAGAAGCTATGTCTAGGGGCTTTGATAAAGTTGTAATGATTGAAAAAAATAAGAAGGTTTTCAATGTTATCAAATCGAATTTAAAAAAATATGAAAAAGATAATGATATCAAACTCATTTTGGGTGATAGCTTGAAAGTTTGTGAAAAGTTTGAAAATACATTTAGTCCTGATATTGTTTATATTGATCCACCCTATTTTTCAGGGGTTTATGAGCAAAGTTTAGAAGTTGCAACAAAAATTTGTGGTGGGATTATTATACTAGAACATGTTATAGAGCTAGATTTGGCAAATTATACCATATTAAAACAGAAAAAATATGGTGATAAATTTATTACATTTATCTCTGTTAAGTAAAATTTTAACAATATAGACTATTATTATATGTTAGCGTATAATTACAAATGTCAGATACGGGAGCTATTTTATGGAAGAAATGGAAAAGGTAGAAATTTCTGAATCAGTTGAAAATGTTCAGAATGAAGAAAATACAGAAAAGAAAAAAGTTTTACTTATTAAATTATCATCTTTAGGGGATGTAGTTTTTAATATTCCATTAGTAAATGCCTTGAAAGATGCTGGGTATGAAGTAACTTGGCTGGTATCTGAACGTGGAATTCAAGTTGTTGAGGGTAACCCTTGTGTTGATAAAGTAATATTAGCTCCTGTTCAAAAATGGAGAAAAAGAGGGTTAAAATTAGAGAATTTCAAAGAATATTTTGCTCTTATCAAACAACTTCGTGAAGAAAAATTTGATATCGCAATTGATTCTCAAATGATATTAAAAAGTATGGTTTGGACAATGTTTTGTGGTGCAAAACGTAGAATTATTGCAAAAGATGCTCGTGAAGGTTCAATAATTGGCGGTAATGAATGGATTGAAAAAATCTTTGATAAAGAAACTCCGATTGTTTTGAATTATTTGAAATTTGCGACTCATTTGGATTGTTTTCCTAAAGATGTCAAAGTTTCTTTGCCACCAAGAAGTGAAATGGTTGTGAAAAAAGTAGATAATTTGCTTGCAGAAGTTGATAAAACTAAACCTTTGGCAGTGATTGCTCCTGCGACAACTTGGGTTGCAAAACATTGGAACAAAGATCATTGGAGAAATGTTGTAAACGAAATCGAAGATAATTACAGTATAGTTTTCACAGGCGGTCCGAATGATGTGGAATTAATTGATTATATCAGAAATGGCAAACATATTAGTCTTGCTGGTAAAACTGATATGATGGATTTGGTTGAAGTATTTTCAAGAGCAAAAGTTGTAATTTCACCTGATAGCGGTAGTGCACATTTGGCTTGGGCATCTGGAAATCCTGCGGTTGTAACTATTTTCACTTGTACTCCAAAAGGTCTTTTAGCACCTTATGGTGATAAGAAAAAATATATTGCAGTTGGTGGTGAGGGTTTAGCTTGTCAGCCTTGTTTTAGAAGAAAATGTACAAGACGCAGAAACAAAAATATTTGTACTGATTTTCCTTGCCCTAATGATGTTGTAAAAGTCGTACAGGGCTTGAAATTGTTATAAATAAGTGTTATAATGGGTTGTTACTGTCGGTTATATAGGCAGTGTAAGGAAATTTCATAGCTCTGAATAAGAAAAAGGTCGTTAATGGGTTTATTTGACAAGTTCAAGGAGATTACCAGAAAGGTCTCTGAAGTCGAAAGCAACATTTATCATGAAAAGCGTGATTATTTAGAAATATATGAACGCAATATTGAGCTGGAAAAAGAGATTGCTGAACGTACTGAAGAATTGAATGATGCAAATAAACGAATGTTCACCTTGCAACACATTTGGGATATGATGAATTCTTCTACCCCTTTGGAAAATGTTTTGGAAGCTATTGTTAATAGTACCCAAGGTGAGTTAGGTTATATGCACTGTGCGATTATTAGAAAACTTTCAGATGATGAGGGTGAATTTCTTAGAATTATTGCTCAGTCAAATGATAATCTAATAGATAGGTTAAATAATATTATCGGTGGACCGGGTATTCAGACAAGACGCTTAAATTACTCTAATGACAGTATTTACGCTGATTCTATGCGTCAAAGGACTATCATTCAATCAACTTCAATTGATGTATCTTTAGCAGGGATTTTACCAGAAGTTCCAAAAGATATTATCGACAAAGTAAATTCAAATCAACCTGTACGTTCAATAATTGTTGTTCCGTTGGTTGCACAGAAAAAAGAATTTGGTTGGTTCTGTGTATTCTCCGCAAGAGAAGAGTTGGCGGGAGCTGAAATGGACTTTTTAGGTTTGTTTGCAAAACAAATTGAAATGGCAATTACAATTGCCGATTTGTTCCAAGCGGTTAGAGAACAAGCTGTAACAGATTCATTGACAGGACTTTATAATAGAAGATATTTTGAAGAAGCTTTGGAAAAAGAAGTTCAACGTGCAAAACGTCAAAAACAACCATTTTCAGTTATTGGTATCGACTTAGATTATCTTAAAAAGATTAATGATACTTATGGTCATAATTTTGGTGATATTGCAATTAAGACTATTGCGGATGTTTTAAAATCAAATGCTCGTTCTGTCGATGTGGCGGCTCGAATGGGCGGGGAAGAGTTTAACGTGTTATTACCAGGTATCAATACAGACGGTGCTATGGTTGCGGCAGAAAGAATTCGTAAGTCAATAGAAGCTGTCGAAATTGACACTATCGGTCATATTACAGGAAGTTTGGGTGTTGCAACATTTTTTGAACATACTGATAATGTGGATGAACTTTTAGAATTGACAGATCAGGCAATGTACACTTCAAAACGTGATGGTCGTAATAGAGTTACTGTTGCAAAACCTATTTCTGAAACTAATTGGCAAGAAATTGCAGTTAATACATTCTTGGATATTCTTTCTAAAAATCGTATTCCGAAAGCAAAACATTTATCTAAAGAGTTATGTAAAAAGTTAAAAGCCCCTGCGAATAAAGACGAACGTACAAAAGAATCTTTGTATATGGTTGCTGATATGTTGACCAAATTATACAACCCGATGCACACTTCAGGGGTTGTGAAAAATAAAGTCCTAATGGCTGTAAGTTTAGCTAAAAGATTTGATTTACCAAAAGAAGAGATTGATAATTTAAGAGTTGCGGTTTTACTTTATGATATTGGTAATTTGATGTTACCTGATGAGTTGTTGCAAAAAGCAACTCCGTTAACTGATGATGAACGTGATACAATCAAAAATCACCCTGTTATTGCCGCTAGAGAAATTTTAAAACCAATTTCTTACGTTCAAGATGTTTTACCAATTATCGAACATCACCACGAAAACTGGGATGGTTCAGGTTATCCAAACAAAATGTCTAAAGAAGAAATTCCATTAACATCACAAATTATTTTGATTTTGGACCAATATTTCGCATTGATTGAACCACGTCCATATCGTGCAAAATTATCAACACGTGATGCTTTGGAAATTGTGAAAGCTGATGCCGGTAAAAAATGGAATAATACTTTAGTTAATGAATTTATTTCCTTGATTGAGCATGATATAGTTTAGGTATGAGGGAAAAAGAATTTATATCTACAATAAAAACAATGTTAAACTCCAATTATATTGGAGATGATTGTGCATATTTACCTGATTTAGGTATAGTAATTACCCAAGATAGTTTGGTTGAAGGTGTTCATTTTTCACTTGAGTATATGACACCGTATCAATTGGGTTATAAATCTGTCATGGTGAACCTTTCAGATATTGCTTCAAGTGGTGCAAATCCTAAATATTTAACTATTGCACTTTCTTTGCCTGCAAATATTGATAAAAACTTTATTGAAGAATTTTATAAAGGTGCACAAGAAGCTTGCGGACGTGAAATTAAAATTGTCGGTGGTGATATCACAGGAGCTGACAAGGTTTATGTTTCAGTCAGTGCAATGGGAGCAACTGAATACAGAAAAATTGCTTCCCGCAAAAATGCAAAAGTTGGTTATAAAGTTGTTGTAGCAGGTTTGCATGGTTCTAGTGCTGCAGGTTTAAGACAACTTTTATCAGGTAATAAAACGGAAAATGATTTTACAAAAGCACATTTAGAGCCTGTTGCACAAGTTGAGTTTGGTAAAAATATTGGTAAAAATATTCAAGTAGATTATGCAATGATGGACACATCAGATGGTTTGATGGATGCATTATCAACGATTGCCAATGAAAGTGGTGTTTTATTAGAAGTTTATTTTGATAAAATTCCGTATGATTATCATCTTGTAAATTTTGAAGATATTCAAGATATGGTTCTGTTTGGTGGTGAAGATTACGGTATTGTAGCAGTTGTGCCAAAAGATCTTGAATGTGGCGGTGTTGAAATTGGTGAAGTTAAAAAAGGCTTGGGTGTTGATTTGAGATTTGGTCAAAATGTTACTCACTATTCAAAAGAAGATGTAGAAAATAAAATTTATAACCATTTTGAGGGTAAAAATGAAATTTAGTGCAATTATTACAGCTGGCGGTACATCTTCAAGATTTGGCAATACTAACAAATTGTTGGAAAAAATTAATGGAAAAGAAATTATTAAATATACCATTGATGCGTTTGTAGATGCTGATGTTGAAGATATTGTAATTTGTGCTAATTTATCAATAGTTGATGTTTTAGGTAAGATTTTTGCAGATTATCAAAATGTGCGAATTGTTGAGGGTGGTGCAACACGTCAGGAATCAGTTTTTAATGGATTAAAGGCAGTAAGTTGTGATTATGTTTTAATTCATGACGGTGCAAGACCAATGATTACTTCTGAAATCATCAAAAAAACTATGGATGAAGTTGCATCTAAAAAAGCGGTTTCTGTTATGACAAAAACTGTTGATACAATTAAAAGAGTTGATGAAAATGGCAAAATTATTACTACTATTGATAGAACCCAACTATATAACACTCAAACTCCACAAGCATTTGAGTATGATTTGATAAAATCAGTTCACGAAAAATATGAGGGTGAAAACTTTACTGATGATGCTGGCATGGTGGAAAAATTTGGGAAAGATGTTTATATTGTTGAGGGTGATTATCGCAATATAAAAGTTACAACAAAGTCAGATTTGGCTTTGGCTGAAGTGTATTTGTCTGAGTAAAATGTAAACTCATGTTACAAAAATAAAGTTTTCTGAAATCCAAACAATTAAAATCTTTTTATATTTATATGAGAGATTAACAAGGAGAGTACTATGGCTGATAACGTAGAAGATATTAAATCGATAGATGAGCTTCGCAAAGCACAGGCTGCTGCACAGGCTCAAGGAACTAGTATTACCAATTATCAACAATGGGAACAAATCCTTGAGGATTTAGAAACTGCTGGTGTTGAATCAACAGGAACTTTCAACGGTGATGTGAAACTTCACGCTCAAGTGATGGAAAAAATTGCACAATTTATTGAAGAAACTCAAGCTGCACAAAAACACCAAGAGCAAAATCCTAAAAATGATGAAACCCAAAAAGTAAATAATATTACAGCTCAAGATAAAGAACACGTTGTAAAAGCTAATCTTGCCAATGGTACAAGTTCAGTTATTATGGCAGATTATATGAAATATTATCATATGCTTTAATTTTCAGCGTTATTTTCTAATCTTGGTAAAGTTTTGGCTCTTTTTATCGGCCAGAAAACTGCAACGGCACGACCAACAATGTCTTTGCTTTTTATTGTGCCCCAATAACGGCTATCATAAGAGCTTCCACGATTATCACCCATCATAAAATAACTGTCTTCTGGGATTGTTACAGGTCCGCATTTTACGGCACTGTCAGGCATGAATTTTAATGTGGTTCCATCTGCACAAGGTGAAAATTCATAGATACTTTTTACGTATTCTTCTTCGTATTTTTCATCGTTTATGTAAACATATGCTGAATTATCTTTGTTGAATTTGATTTCTAATTTATCCCCAGGAAGTCCGATTACACGTTTTATATATGCAACATCTTTGCATTTGATACCAGTTAATCTGGCTAAAAGCGGAAGCGGTTTTCTTGATAATTTTGTTGATGGAGGGTAAAACACAATGATATCACCACGTTTTGGGGTTGTGAAAAATCTTGAGTATCTTTCGACAATAATTCTATCACCTTCAACAAGTGTTGGTTTCATTGAGCCTGATGGAATCCAACGGATTTCGCCAACGTAAAATCTTATGATAATAACCATTACAAGCACAAATACAATGGTTTCAATGATTTCGCATAGGGCAGTTTCTTTGTATTCTCTATACCAGTCTTCAAATTTATCTAAAGAGTTTTGAGCGTTTTCGGGTAATTTGGATTTGAAATTCATCCAAGATGCATCTTGTCTTTCTTTTAATCTGGTTTTAAAGTTTTCCCAATTTTTTCTTATTTTAAACATCTTTTAGTAGCTCCAAAAACTCTTCTAGTGCATTTTTATATTCATTGTCTGGAAGTGTTGCCACTTGTTGTTTAGCACCTTGTAAATAATTATTCAATAAAACTTTTGTTTTTTCAATACCTGAGGCATAGTTATCAGATTTATCCCCAAGGATAATTGGTGCGGTATAAATTCCATCTTCAAAATCATTATTGGATGGTTTTGAGGTGTCAGAATTTGTTATATTGATTAAATCATCACGGATTTGGAATGCTATTCCAATGTTTAGTCCAAGCTCTCTGATTTTTTCTAAATTGTGTTGATTATCACTCAATTTCATACAACCTGTTAGTGCAATTTCAAATAAGTGAGCGGTTTTGTTCTTTGTTTTTTCGATATAATCTTCAATTGAGCCGATTTTAAATCTGTCAAAATTTTGGTTAATTTCACCGATACACATTTGGCGAATTGTTTCAGAAAAATCTTTGATTAGTTCAATATCACCGATATTTGCTAATTTTTCCATTGAAAGAGCTAATATATAGTCCCCTGAAATTACTGCAAGTTTGTTGTCAAAATCAGCGTTAATTGTTTCTATACCACGTCTGATTTTGCTTTCATCAATAATATCATCGTGAATTAAAGATGCGTTGTGAACCATTTCCACAACGGTTAAATGTTCAAGTTGTTTTTGATTAAGTTCTTCGCCAAGAGCTTTGGTGTATAAAATTGCCAAAAGTGGTCGAATTCTTTTTGCAGGTGCTAATAAAAACTTTCTAAGAGAAAATCTCAATGGTTCACGGATGTTAATTTGTGCATCCATATTTTCTTCAATTGTTGCCAATTCTCTTAGTGCTAAATTTTTTATTTTTTTGTATTTTTCGTTAAAATTCATATTATTTTGATTTTTGCAATTTTAAATAATTTACTCTATCCCAACTTAGGTCAATATATTTGATTTTATTATTTACTTCTGAAATTTGAGGAAGAATTGTGTAAATTCTTTTGATTCTTTCGTAAACAGTATTGTCTAACGTTCCAAGGCGGATACTTGTTGTTTTGATTTTTACAAATACATCGTTAGGTTTTCTCATATCAATATATTCAACTTTTTCATCTGAATATGTTTCAACCGCTTGAACAATTTTTTCAATTTCTTGATATTTTTCAAATGGAATATCTTTTTGTAGGTTTTTAGATGAAGTTAGAATTTTCAATAATTTTGGTTCTAAACTAGCTATATTCATATAGCGTTTGTTTGTTACAAGAACGCCGTCTGTTGTGTAAAATGCTAAAGGTTGTTTTGCATTGATATCAGTTTTTATAACCGCAATTGGTACTCTTTCTCTTACAATAATTTGAAATCTTGCAGGGAAACCATAACGTCTGACATAAACTTTTTTCATCATTGGAATTTGGTAAAGTTCTTTTTTTACAGGGGTTACGTTCACCATAAAAATAGGCAGTTTAGATACTTCCAAATCTTTTAATTCGTTTTGGATAACATATGTTGGAACTATTTTATTGTTTACAACATCAACTCTGCCTGATGTAGGGTTAGAAAATGCATCTTGTGGCAAATACCATTGAGGAAGTTTGAAAAATTCATATCCGCCAATGATAAGTAGAATAAGCAACGCAGATGATAAGAAAGTTTTTAGATGATTAACTTTTTTACGTTTTTTTCTAAGTTTTCTTTCTGTTTGTTTGCGTTTAACAGAGTGTTTCACTGATGTAAATTCATCGTGATTTTCTTCTTCGCTATGATGTTGTTTATGGTATTTATCTGCCATCATTATTTGTTTAATCCTGCTCCGTTTAAAATAATTTGTACCAAGTTGTCATAATTTATTCCCATAGCATTTGCTTGAGCAGGAAGATCACTTGTTTCTGTCATCCCTGGAGATGTGTTGATTTCAAGAACATATGGAATATTATCAACAATCAAGAAATCTACTCTTGAAACACCTTTGCAACCCGCAATATCAAAAGCCTTAATTGCGATTTCTTTCACTTGTTTTGTCATCTCTTCAGATAATTCAGCAGGTAAGATAAATTCAGTCATACCTTTTGTGTATTTTGCTTCGTAGTCATACCATTCATTTTTTGGTCGAAGTTCAAGAATTTCTGTTGCAAAAAGTCCGTTTTCACCTTCTAAAATTCCAACTGTTGCACAAATTCCAACAAGGTATTCTTCTATTAAAACGTCATCATTGTATTTGATTGCATCTTGGTATGCTTTTTCTAACTCATCAGGTGTGTTTACTTTTGTCATACCAAAACTTGAACCCTCAGAAACTGGTTTTGTAATAAGTGGGTATTTTAAATCTTTAGTTTTTTCTTTAACGTCTTCTCCTTTTTTAACAAAAGCAGATTTAATAAGTGGAATATCTGGGCAAGTTGAAAGAATACGTTTTGTATATTCCTTGTTCATACAAACCGCAGATGCCATAACTCCACAACCTGTGTATGGGATTTGTAGAGTTTCTAAAATCCCTTGAATACAACCGTCTTCACCATATTTACCGTGAAGTGCGTTATAAGCGTAATCGTATTTTCCCTCTTTTAATTTTTGAGCGATATTTGTATCAACTTCAATTAGTTCAACATTTGT
>JAZSDA010000074.1:0-30694 GCA_045530955.1 Candidatus Gastranaerophilaceae bacterium | reverse complement strand
ACAAATTAATGATATATGAATTGAAATCATTTTATCAAGTATTTATTGAGTTCTATTAAGTTCAATTGTTCGAATTTTATATTTACCATGAAATAGAGGAATAAAAATGGACAAAAGAGAATTATTAGGCAAAAGGTTACGTGAATTAAGGAAAAGAAAAGGTATTAGTCAGGAGAAGTTGGCAGAACTTATTAATGTTGATCCTACGACAATAAGTAATATTGAAAATGGGAAGAATTATCCTTCTATGATGAATTTAGAAAATTTGTTGGAGGTTCTTGGTAGTTCATTTTTAGAAGCTTTTGATTTTGAGCATAAAGATAATAATGTAAATTTACTTGAGCAAATACACCGAAGACTAAAGGAAAATCCTGAAAAAATAGAAGATTTTTATAAGATTGTTGTAGCTTTGACCAAGTGATATTTATTAAATCTTTGCCTGAATAAAAACAAAGAATAGTCTAATATTTGATCAAAATTAAGAATTAAAATGTTTCAAATAAAATAAAAGACTTGATTTTTAATATTTAGCGTAGATAATTAATTATGCAAAGCGAAAATATCGCGGGATGGAGCAGTCTGGTAGCTCGTCGGGCTCATAACCCGAAGGTCGTTGGTTCAAATCCAGCTCCCGCAACCATTTAACAAAAAAGACCTCAGATGAGGTCTTTTTGTTGTATATGTTTTATTTTATTTACGCCCCTAGCCTTTGATAGCACCCCAGGCTTTTACATCATCACGTTCATAACGAATTAAATAATACGAACCTGATGGAACCCACTCAATTGATGCTTCTTGGTAAATATCTTGATCTTCATTTATAGGTGGTAATCCCTGTTTTTCACGTTTTGCGTTAGTCTTTGCAATCTTTTGTTCTTCTTTTTTCTTTTTCTTTAAAGATTTTTTGTCGTGAACTTGAGCATATTCTGACATGTCAACTTCAACCTTAAACACAGGAATTATTGCAAGTGCTTGTTTAGATTGGATTAAAATCAAAAAATCTCTCTCATCAGACAACGCTAGTTCATAATGTCCTGGGGGAATAATGTTTCCGTAAGCGTCTTTCAGCTCATCGACAAGCGAAAGCGTTGGATATGATGATTCTCTAAGTCCATATCTATAAAATGACTCCGTTCCAACAACTAAACCTGCTGTTAACTGAGGTTCTGTTGGATAAACTCTGGTTTCAGAGTGCATCATTATATTATCTACATAAACTCCCTCAAGCATTTTAAATCCTTTCTACAAGTTTTTTAATGCTTTTTTGAATTTCGTCAAAAGATTTATCCATAGCATTTTCTGTGCCTACGAATATTAATGACATATATTTTTGTGAATTTCCAAGAGTGTTTTCTTTTAATAAAAGTCTATAACTTTCACGCATAAGTCTTTTTAAACGGTTACGTCTGACCGCTCTTTTGTGAACTTTTTTACTTACGACAAATCCGACTTTAGTGGGGTAATCTTCTTTTTTTAATATCCCTGCAAACAAAGTTACTCCACCCGTATGGGAGGAGTTTTTAACTTTATATGTAGCTTTAAAAGCTGATCTTTTTTTTAAACGATATTGCTTTGGTAACATTCATCCAGCCTTTTGTTAATTAGTGCTGGCACACTTGCCAAATCCTAACTTAAAAATTAAGCACGGTTTTTAGCAGTGATAGCAACTTTGTGACGACCACGAGCTCTACGTCTGTTGATAACTTCACGTCCGCCTGGAGTTGACATTCTTGCTCTGAAGCCACTTACGTTTTGTCTTTTTCTTTTTGTTCCTTCTAGTGTACGTCTCATTTTTTTATTTCCTTTTACTATTTATTTGTCGTATAATTCAGATATTATAGTAAACAAAATCATTAGTCAACAAACAATGAAGGGAATGGTTAAATATTATGAAGAAGAGTATCGGGTTTATCGGTTGTGGAAAGATGGCAAGTGCTATTATTAAAGGAATTCAAGGGTCTGAAGTTGGTGAAATATATTCAATTCTTGGGTCTGAGGTTAATGCTGATGTGGCAAAATCTGCTTCTGATAGATTAGGTATAAATGTTTTTGCTGATAATAAAGAGTTGGCAAAATCTTCTGATATCGTATTTCTTGCTACAAAACCGAATTATGTAGCTGAAGTTGTTGAAGAAATTAAAGATGTTTTAACTTCTGAAAAGTTAGTTGTATCAATTGCAGCAGGTGTTAGTACTTCAAAAATCGAAAATATTATTCCTGAAATTCGTGTAATTCGTGTTATGCCGAATACTCCTGCACTTGTAAAATTAGGGATGTTTGGGATTTGTAAAGGTTCAAAGGCTAGTGATGAAGATTTAAACTTAATTGTTGAATTGCTTTCAGTTTTAGGTAAATGTATTACTGTTGAAGAGTCACAAATTGATATTGTTACAGCAATTTCAGGCTCAGGTCCTGCATTTTTCTACCAAGTTATCGAAGATATTGCAAGAGCTGGTGAAAAGTTAGGATTAGATTATGAAAAATCACTTGTATTAGCAACTCAAACTGCATTAGGCTCTGCTCAAATGGTGTTTAATCGTGGAGAAACAACTGTTCAAACTCTTATTGATAATGTTGCAACAAAAGGTGGTTGTACATTTGTTGGTATTACAGAGATGAAAGAACAACATTCTGACAAATTGTTCTATGATGTGATTGACAAAACCACTCAAAAGGCAAATGCATTAGGAAAATAAATACATAAATTAAGTAATAAAAAAGAGCCTTTCGGCTCTTTTTTGTTTTAGAAATGCATATCAAAACTTGGGTTTTTCCCGTTTATTTTTTCATCTTCCATTCTCATCGCAGAACCGATGGTGAAGTTTTGGGCAACTGTTTTGTTAATTTCATATGCAACATCACCATTAAATACTCCTTCATTTTCTTCTAAGAATTCAAATAAAGGTGTTGCAGGTGCTTTTACTAAACTTTCTAAAGTTTCAGCAGCCTGTTGAATTGTTCTTTCAGGAACTCTTACATTCATCCCGAAAGGTTTGTATGGTCTATTGAACATGAAATTTGAATCAGTCATTTTAATACCCTTTATTACTAAGATTATTTATGTTATCGGCATAATTTTTGAAAAATTTAATAATTTGAGGTAAATATTAACAATTGTTAATGCTTTGTTGGTTAAACTAAAAATATTACGGGATTCCACGGGCTAAAGCCCTCTGAATGACAGCGTAATATTTTTAGTTGAGGTAAATTTTTGTGCTAGTATTTAGGTATGGATATGTTGAAAGATTTTGAAAAAGATTTGAATAAGTGTTCAAAATGTGGTCTTTGTGAGGCTGCTTGTCCTTTATTTAAGATAAATCCGAATGACTGTGTGGCAAGTAAGGGTAAATTTATTATGTTGCACGGGGTTACTAAAGGGGATTTGAAACTTTCAAAAAATATCAACAAGTATCTTGATATGTGCTTAAAATGTGGCAAATGTAATGCTTATTGTCCTAGTGGGATAGATGTTTGTAGGATTTTGAATACTGCAAAATATGAGTATATGAAAACAACTTTATTGGGTAAATTTATCAAATTTTTAGAATCAAGATTGGTTTTCGGTACTTTTATGAAATTTGGGAAATTTATCAGTGCCCCGTTTAGGCCTAATAAGAAAAAAGTAGAAAATCCTGTTGCAAGGGTAATGTATTTTAAAGGTTGTTTAAATCAGATTTGTCCTAGAACTGATAAATATATAGAAAAGATTTTTAAGGATTTGCCTCTTGAAATTATCGAACCAGATTTTGAATGTTGTGGTTTACCATTTTTATCTGAGGGTAATTTAGAACGATTTATAGAGGTTGCTCAGGGTAATGTTGAAAAAATGGATGGTGATTACGATTATTTTGTAACGGATTGTGCTAGTTGTGAGAGTACAATTTTTGACTATCCCAAGTATTTGTCTGTAAAATTACCTCTTGAAAAATCTGTAAATTGGGGATATTTAATCGCACTTAAAAAGTTGAAATTTCAGTTTAAAAAACCTGTAAAAGTAACTTTTCACAAACCTTGTCATTTGCAAGTGGATTCGTATATTGAGCGAATTTTTGAAAATTGTGAAAATGTTGAATACGTAAAAATGGAAGATTATGATGCTTGTTGCGGTCTGGCGGGAAGTTTTGGGATAAAGAATAGAAAATATTCAAAAGAATTATCAAAACAAAAAGCAATAAATATCAATAAAACCCAAGCTGATTATGTTGTAACAACTTGCCCTGCTTGTATTTTAGGTTTGCAACAAGGATTGTCGTTGACTGGCGGCAAGACAAAAGTCGTTAGTCTTTTAGAATTTTTAGCAAAAGCTGATGATATTTCTTTGTAGCTTATTCATAGCGTAGGGCATCAATTGGGTTTAATAAAGATGCTTTGTAGGCTGGGTAATATCCGAAGCCGATACCAATCGCAGCTGAAAACCCTAGCGAAAGTATGATAGATGCTGGCGTTATTGCTATGCTCATTCCTGCAAAGTAATGCATCAAATGAGCCCCTCCGACGCCAATGACGACACCTACCAAGCCGCCAATCATAGAAAGTAGGAATGATTCTATCAAAAACTGAATACGAATATCAGACGCTTTTGCACCAATTGCCATACGGATACCGATTTCTTTTGTTCTTTCAGTTACTGAAACTAGCATAATATTCATAATCCCGATACCGCCGACAATTAGCGAAACTCCAGCAATTGCACCTAAAAGTAAGGACATTGCTTTTGTTGTAGATTTTATGGATTCTTGCATTTCTGCAAGGTTTCTTATTTGGAAGTCATCTTCTTGGTTTTTGCCGATATTGTGGCGTTCTTTTAAAAGTTCTGTGATATCTTGTTGAGCGATAGAAACCATTTCATCAGATTGAGCTTTTACGGCAATCATACTAACTGTTCCAGGGAAAGCTGTACCAAAAACTTTTCTTTGAGCTGTTGTGATTGGGATGAAAATAATATCGTCTTGGTCTTGTCCCATACCACTAGAACCTTTAGTTTTTAAAAGTCCGATTACTCTAAATGGAACATTTCCGATACGGATAGTTTTATCGATTGGGTCAACATCTCCAAAAAGTTCTGTTGCAACGGTTTGACCAATGATTGCTACTTTTGAACCGCTTTTGTTTTCGTCTTTATAAAAACCTCTGCCAGCTTCAATTTCATAATTTCTTATCATAAAATATGGCATTGTAGTTCCGCCAACTGATGTTGACCAGTTTTGGTTGCCATAGGTTACTTGTTTGGTTTCAGCTGAGTATGGGGCAAGAGCCAAGACTCCACGGCATCTTGCTTTTATTGCATCAGCGTCTTTAATCGTTAATGTCGGGCGTGTGCCTGAACCCATTCTAACCCCGCCTGATTTTGCCGAAGCTGAGCGAATCATAAGTAGGTTACTTCCCATTGATTCCATTTCTTTTGCAACTTTTTGGCTTGTGCCAGAACCTACGGCAAGCATAATGATTACTGCACTAACCCCGATAATTATACCTAAACTGGTTAGCATTGATCTCATTTTGTTTATTTTTAGCGAAATTGTCGCCATTTTGAATATTGATTTGAAGTCTAACATATGTTTTTTCTTTTTAATTTATGAGATTCTTCGGCTTTTAAAATTTTGTCATTCTGAGCGAAGCGAAGAATCTCATTACCAGCCTCAGAATGACGTTATTATATTTTCTCTTAGGTTTCACGATTGCGATGAGATAGCCACACGTCTTTTGGTTCATCAAGAACGATGTTGCCGTCTTTGAATTTAACAACACGTTTTGTGTATTCTGCGATATCAGGTTCATGAGTTACAAGTACAATTGTTTTACCCATTTCTTCGTTTAATCTAACGAAAAATTCCATAACCTCAATACTTGTTTTGGTGTCTAAGTTACCTGTCGGTTCATCTGCTAAAATCAACGGAGCATCGTTTACTAAAGAACGTGCAATCGCAACACGTTGTTGTTGACCACCTGACATTTGATTTGGCATATGATCTTCACGATTTTTTAAACCTACGATATTTAAAGCCCATTTTGCACGCTCAATACGTTCTTCTTCAGGGATTCCCTTGTAAATCATAGGTAAACAAACATTATCAAGTGCGGAAGTTCTTGAAATTAGGTTAAATCCTTGGAAAATGAAACCGATTTTTTCGCAACGAACCATCGCAAGTTCATCGTTATCAAGATTAAGCATATCTTGACCATCAAGGAAATAACTTCCAGATGTTGGCTTATCAAGTGTTCCAAGCATATTCATAAAGGTTGATTTACCTGAACCTGAAGTTCCCATAATCGCTACAAATTCACCCTTTTTGATGCTTAAAGATACGTCGTTTAGTGCGTTAAACGAATCTTCGCCCGTTTGATATGTTTTTATTGCGTTTTTTACTTCGATTAGATTCATATTGTGTCCTTTAGTTTTATGTGGTCATCCTGAGGGGAATCCCGAAGGATCTCATAGTTTTATAATCCTGTTTTATTGGTTAATTTTAGGTGTGTTATAAGTTTTTGGATAGCAAGCATTTCATGATAGAATCTTTTTATATCTTCATTTGTTGGACAAGGTTTGTAAAGGCTACCAATTTCAAACAAATCTCTATTGGTTTGAATTGCTATCATAATTTTATCATCAAAGAATGAACATTTGATATTTTTTGTCCCAAAAGCTAATTTTAGTTCGTTCAATCTTTCCATAAAACCTGTTGTGATAAGATATCTTGCTTCAATTTGGTCTTGAGCATGAATTTTAAACCTTTTATCAAAAACAATATCTTCAGTTTTAGCTTTTTCAAATTTTTCTTCTTTTTTGTTGTGTAGAAATGCAGAAATAATCAGCATAGTAGCTGGACATAAGGTTATTAGTGCGTATGTAATCGAAACCGCTAATATAAATTGCCCATTTTGAGTGTTTAAATCAGCTCCAGATAATGCTTTTAAAACAAATGGTAAAAATACTAGAAAAGGTATGCATAATAGTAAAATTTTAATTGGTAAATCTGAGAGTTTGTTTGTAATATTTATATCATTTTTTGTGGTAATTAGAGTTTTCGTCTTGAATTTTTTATTAGCAGGCAATGTTATAATTACACCTTTGAATGTACTGCTACCTGTTGAAATCGTTGTTTCTGCAATCTTGTACATGATATCTTCAAAATATCCAGTGAAAATATCGTCATTTTCAAAATGTGTAAAGTCTGAAAATAAATTACTTTCTTTCAAGTCTTTTTCTTGTCCTATAAGACTTGAAATATCGCATTCTTGACCTGTACATATCTTAATTTTTTTATTATATTCATTATATAAATTATCAATTGTATTTGCACTAGCATCAGCTTTTCTTTTTGTTAGGTTGAATAGTTTAAGTGTCTGATGTTCGCATTTTTCCTTTAAGTAATCCTTAAATTCTTTGTTTGCCAAAAACGGGTTTCCTAAGAAAACAACTAAACTTGTTAAAGAAATTGGTCCAACAAAAAGAATGTTTAGAACTATAATCCAGTCTATACCAGTTAGATTGTAATACCATAAAAGATATTTAAAAAGATAAAATCCTATTAAAGATATGATAAATGATATAATTTCAACAATTACAAGTTTACGCAATCTTTTTTTGCGTTCGGTTTCAACTTTGGTGTTCTTTAGTTCTTCTTTTATCTTTGGAATATCCATTTATAATCCTGTTTTTTCGTTTAATTTGAAATGGTCTATCATTTCTTGTACTGATTTCAATTCATCATAAAATTTTCCAACAGCTTTTCTTGAAGATTGTTTTGTATATAAACTTCCAAGTTCAAATAAGTCGTCTTTGGTTGGTATTGCAAACATTATTTGATCTTCAAAAAATGCACATTTAATCTTTTTTGTTCCAAAAGCCGTTTCTAAAGATTTATACCTTTCCATAAATGTTGGAGTTAGTAAATATCTTGCTTCAACTTGATCTTGTGTATATACATTGAACCTTTTTTCAAAAATATTGTCTTCCAATTTTACATCTTGCATTTTTCGTTTTTGTGTAATATATGCTGCTAACACAAATCCTATTATAAGTACAAACATTAATGTGTTTAATACATCGAACGTTGTTATTTGTAATAAAATCTGAGAAAAATCTATTAATTTAAGCAAATCTTTGAATGATATTGCAAATATAAATGGAAATAATATCATTGGGAGTACCACTCCAAAGGCAAACATAAATAATAAAATATTTATTGCTGGCGGATAATTTCTTATTTGAGTATCTCCTTTTGTGGTAATTAAAGTATGCGAGTTTATTTTTTTATGTGATTTGAAAGATATTATTACTCCTTTAAATACTTGAATGTAAGATTTACGACCTTGATTTGCAATATTTACTTCTGCGATAGTGTAAGGTACTTTATTGTGGCATCCCTCAATTACATCGTCGTATTCAAGTTCATTGAAGTTCGAAAATAGGTTACTATCAACTAGAGCTTGTTTGTCAAATTTTGTTCCTTTCATTGATTTTAGTCCGAACTCTTTTTTGATGAACGAAGTGCATTTTTTCTTTAGAAACCCTTTAAATTCTTTGTTTTCGTTATCTAGGGTTATAAAGAACACAATCGTAGCTATAATTGAAATTAATCCAAAGAATATATGTAAGTTTGAATGTGTGTCATAAAAAAATACAGCAAGTTTCCAACATCCGCCACCAATAATTACGGCAAGAACCTCTTTGAGTTGTAATTTTGTCAAGGCTTTCCGTCTATCAGGTTCGTACTTTGCGATTTTTTTTGTTAATTTATCTACGACTGTACTTTTGTCTTTTTGCATAATATTTTTTCTTTACTCTAACCCTATCATAGGATAGGAAATTTACCCCTATCTGAACATTCCTCTAGGGGCACGAGGAGGTGTAGATTTAGATTTGCCACCAGTTGAGCTGATAATTACGTTATCACCAAGTTTTAAATCTTTTGAAACTACTTCAACATTTGTTTCATCACTTGCCCCAACTTCAATATCAATTCGTTTTGGTTTGCCGTTTTTTAGAACCCAAATTCCTCTGTTTTGGTATCTTTGACCATTTGTTTGAGGAGTGAATTTTAATGCAACATTTGGTGCACACATAACGTCTTCACTGCGTTTTGTGATAATTGAAACGTTCGCTGTCATCCCTGGTTTTAGGGTTAAATCTTCGTTATCAACACTTACGATAACTGTATAAGTTACAACGTTTGAAGTTGTTGTGGAGTCTAGTCTAACTTGAGTAACTATACCTTTAAATGTTGTATCAGGATATCCATCAAGATTAAATTCGGCTTCTTGGCCTTCTTTCACGCGTCCGATATCAGCTTCTGAAACGTTTACTTCGATTTGCATTTTTGTTAAATCTTGTGCGATTTTGAAAAGTTCAGGTGCTTGGAAACTTGCGGCAACAGGTTGTCCTACGTTGATATCACGTGAGATAATTGTTCCATCAACTGGTGCGATAATCTTTGTATAGCCAAGGTTTGTTACTGCTGTTTTATAGTTTGCTTGAGCCTGTGCAATTGACGCTTTTTGAGCCCCAATTGATGCTTTTTTAGCTAGGTAATCACTTTCTGCTTGGTCTAGTTCGCTACGTGCAATAAAGTTTTTGGCATACAAGTTTTTATAACGTGTATAAGTTTTTTCAGCCATTGAAAGTTCTGCATTTAATCTTGCTAAATTTGCTTGAGCGTTTGTAATTTGTGCTTGATTTTGATCAACTGATGCTTGAAAGTTCGCAGGGTCAATCTGAGCAAGTAATTGACCTTTTTTTACTTCTGAGTTGAAGTCAACATAAATTTCTTTCATCAAGCCAGACACTGTTGAACCAACGCTAACAATGTTTACAGGGTTGATTGTACCTGATGCTTCTACAACGTCAGTAATCGTGCATTTTGCAAGTTTTTGGGTTTGGTAAGTAATTCTGTTTGCGTTTATATTTACCAAACTAACTCCACCAATAACTAAAGCTAATGCTAGTGGAATTATGTATCTTTTTTTGCAGTAATTTGTTTTAATTTCTTGTAAATCCATATTATCTATCCTCTAATGAAACTGTTACCTCTTGAGGGTAAGCAATTACACTTTCTAAATTTGCTCTTGCTACGTTGTATTTATAAATTGTTTCAATGAATGAACATTGAGCGTTGTTGTAATTAACTTTTGCATCTTGTAATTGAATATAATCACCCAAACCTACATAGTATCTGCCTTCTGCAAGTTCATAATTTTCTTTTGTTTGACGAACTTTAACCCCTAAAAGCGGAATTTGTTTTTCAAGTTCTATCATATTGATGTATGCGTTTTGAACCTCAAAATAGATATCTTGATTAAGTTGATTTAGTGCGTTTTCGGCAATATCAACTTGGAATTCTGCAGCATCAACTCTTGATTTTTGTGCCATTATGTTCACAGAACTTGAAACATTAATTCCAATGTTGAATGAATTCGTTCTGTTCATATCTCTGTAACCATAACCTGTTGTTGCTGAAATTTCAGGGTAGTAATTTCTTTTTACGTATAATAAATTTTCTTCAACCGCATCAAGTGTTGAACGATAGGCTTTTAAATCTGCACGATTATCGTATGCCATTTTTATACATTCTTCAAAAGAATATGGGAATTCTTGTACTTTGTAATCTGTTAGAACTTCCAGTTTTTCAACAGCAGTCATAAGTTTAGCGTCAGTAACGCTTACTGGAACTTGATATTTTTCTTTGTCTTGTTTTTGCAAAACTTGTGCTAAATCTACCGGTGCAATATTATCTTCTAAATTGAAATCCTCTGGACTTGCAATTGAATAAGCTGGAGCTTCTGATAAGTACATTGCATTGTTCAAATTAACAAGGGCATTTTTGTATGCGTTTTCTGATTTGATAAGTGAAATTTTTGAATCACTTAGGGTAACTTCTGCGTTAACCAAGTCGATTTTTGATTTAATTCCCTCATCATAGTATGCTTTTGTCCTTTGATAGTTTCTTTCGTTAATATCAACATATGCTGCATTGATTGCAACAGTTGCACGTGCGGCTAGAACTTCATAGTAGCGTTGTTTAACAAAGAATGTTGTTTCACGAACGGTATTGTTAAATGCATACTCATCAGCAATTAGGTAGAATTTTTGCATTCTAATATTAGCGTTAGTTTTACCAAAGTTCCAAAGTAATTGGTTTAATGTTGCCTGAACTGTGTAAGCGTTAGAGCTTGTGCTAATTTTTTTAGTGTGAGTGTCAGTAACGCTCCAACCTGTACCAACCCCAATTGTCGGAAAGAACGCTGAACGGGCAATATTAACATTAGCTTTTGAAATTCCATAGTTATATCGTGCATTTTTAATCCCTGGGTTGTTATTCAGGGCAATTGTAATACAGTCTTTTAATGACAAAACTGAACCTTGTTCAACTTTAACTTCTTCAAGAGCTAAGGCTGTTGTAGATAGTGTTAATGCTAATCCTAAACTTATAATTAATTTTGAAAAATATCGCACATTATTTCCTCATTATATCAATAATACGATTTAATCATTTTTTTGTTCATTATACATCATATAAGAAAAGGAAATTCTATAATTAGGGCAATTTTTGTTACTAAAAATACTTTATATAAATATAGGGGAAAATATAAGGTATTTTATTGTGGCAATAATTGGTTCTATTGTAAAAAATGGAATTAAATATACTAAAAACGGTTGTCGTTTACTTTCAAAGGAACGAATGATTGGGAAATGCAAAGTTCCTCTTGATATCGATGTTTCAGGAAGCTTATATTCTGATGTTGTAAAAGTTGAAACTGAATTTGGTAAAGCTATCAAAACTATAACTTCATATATTTCACCTGAAGGAAAGCTTTTACATAGAACGATTTCTGAAACACGAAATGGTGAAGTTGTGGAGCAATTACTTAGAGATTATTCTAATTATGGCTCTACTAGAACTGTCAAGACTAAAAAGATTGGTCGTGGCGGAATTCCTTTGAGCGAAAAAGAAGAAACTCTAAATTGGCTAGGTCTTGATGTTTGTGATAACGAAATTAAACGTACAGCTACAAAGGTTACTTTTGAAAAACAATTTGGTGGTGCTGGCGAACGTCTTGAGCATCAATTATATGAAACATTTACTCCTGGTAAGGGTCGTTCAAAATATCTTGAAACTTATGCAAAAAGACTCTCTGACGGACGAGTTGTTGATACTCAAGTTACAGGTGCGGGAGTTGATGTTGCAACTTTGTCTAAAGATCCATATTTGTTTATAAGAAATTATGATTTGGAAGATTTTGCAAAATCTGCTCGTTGGATAGCTGAAAAGAATCAAAGAGTTGAGGGTATTGCGGGCGATTTTGTTGTTGCACCGACTAAAAATTGTAGTGGCTATTATAGAGATTTTAATAGTGAAGTTGTGGTTGATGCAAATGCTCCATTGCAAACAAAGGCGGATTTGGTTGATACAATAAACCATGAGTATAGACATAAGTTTCAGCATAAAAAAGGTTCCCAATTCGTTCAAAGATTTTTGAACTTGTTTAGATCTGAGGGTGATAAAGTTCCTATTTATAAAAGTTGGTCATATGCCATAAAGAATAAGATTTCGGGAATATTATATCCGTTTACAACTATTACAAGAAAAGGGTATTGGAATAATTTCTTAGAAGTGGATGCAAGGAAAGCCGGTAAATTTGCAGAAGATGTTTATAAAGATCGTTCGTTAGAATTGGCAAGGGTTTTCGGTGGCCCTAATAGAATGTATTATGTTAATGATAGCGTTTTATCTACTGCAATTAGTGATGCTATAAGTCAAGGTAAAGTTGTTACGTTACCGCTGTTGAATCTAAATACTTAAGGTAAATATACTAAATAGTATTCCAGTTGGATAATTGTAAAAATTTCTTCTTATAAAAATAATGTGGTATAACTAAATAAGAAGGAGATTTCAATGAGCAAAAAATCTATTTTTACAATTTTGGCTATACTTATTTTGCCTTTGGTAGCTTTTTGGGTTTTAACACTTAACCAAGGTGAATCTAATATCGCAGAAGCAATTGATAAGCCGCAGGTTTTCAAATTTTCATCAACTATGTGTGCTGAATGTAAAGAGGTAGAGAAAACTTTCCAAGAATTATTGCCAAAATATGAAGATAAATTTGTTTATACAGAGGTTATTGTTGACAGTCGTAATGATATGAAGAATGCTTTGATTAAAAAGCATAATGTAACTCTTGTTCCGACTGTTGTTATGGTAAATTCTGACGGTTCAATTCATAAACGAATTGAAAACTCTATCCCAAAAGAAGAAATGGAAGAATATATTAAAGGGCTTCGTTAATGGAAAATTTAACAGAATTATTCAATAATCAGACAAGTATTTATTTGCTTTTTGGAGCATCATTTTTAGGTGGTTTAATCTCATCATTATCACCGTGTTCACTATCGATGTTACCGTTGATTGTTGGCTATATTGGGGGATTTTCTGAAGCGAAACCTATGCGTACTTTATTACAAATGATTATTTTTGTATTTGGTACAGGTATAGTTTTTTCGATAATTGGTGGGATTTGTGCATTCACAGGTAAGATATTTGTTGGGAACCCATATTTTGCACTTGTTATAGCATCAATTATTTTGATAATGGGGTTGAAAATCTTAGATGTAATTGATTTTGAACTTCCTGTATTGATAAAGGAAATCCCTCAAAATTCTGTTAATAATGATTTTTTATATCCGTTAATTTTAGGGATTGTTTTTGCATTAATCGGAACTCCTTGTTCTACCCCGATATTGGCTAGTATTATGGGATTTGCATCTATTTCTGCAAATGTTTTACAAGCCGTCATCATGTTGTTTTTATTTTCAATTGGACAAGGTTTGATTTTTGTATTTGCTGGATTTTTAACTTCTAAATTAAAATCAAGTAAAAATTTCTATAAAATATCCGAAATTATTATGAAAATAAGCGGATTTTTACTAATTCTTGTTGCATTATATATTTTTTATAAGATTTTTGGTCCTATTCTTGTAAAATAACTGTGTATATTGTAAAATCTATACATAAGGATATTTTTAAGGAGTAGGTAAAATGAAAACTTTCGAAGGACAATTAACCACAACAAGTGATGATAAATTTTGTATTATTGTATCAAGATTTAATGATTTTATTGGTTCAAAACTATTAGCTGGAGCTATTGATGAGTTAAAAAGACATGGTGTAGCTTCTGATAATATTGATGTGGTAAAGGTTCCGGGTGCGTTTGAAATCCCTGTTATTGCTCAAAAATGTGCAAAATCAAACAAATACAATGCAATTATTACATTAGGAGCAGTAATTAAAGGTTCAACAACTCATTATGATTATGTTTGTGCAGAAGTTTCTAAAGGTGTTGCACAAGTTAGTTTACAAACAGGTGTTCCTGTAATCTTTGGTGTTTTAACAACTGATAATATTGAGCAGGCAATTGAAAGAGCTGGTACAAAAGCTGGTAATAAAGGCTCTGATGCTGCTAAAACTGCAATTGAAATGGCGAATTTGGTTAAATTAGTGTAGTTCAAAATCCACGATGATTTTGGAAAGGAGTTGGGTATGACAGAAGCGATTACCGAGTACAGAAACGAGAATACTAAAGATATCGATTTGTTATCAACGATTGATATGGTTCGTAAGATGAACGAAGAAGACTTGATAGTAGCAAAAGTTGTGGGAGATGTTGCTCCTGATATTGCAACGGCAATTGATATGATTGCAAAATCCTTTCTAAAAGGTGGAAGACTATTCTATTTTGGTGCTGGAACATCTGGTAGATTAGGTATTTTAGATGCGTCAGAATGTCCACCAACATTCAGCGTTGAGCCAGATATGGTTCAAGGTATTATAGCAGGTGGTCAAAAAGCTATGTTCTCAGCTGTTGAAGGTGCAGAAGATAGTATTGATGCAGGTAAACAAGATGCCAGTGTTTTAACAGACAAAGACGTGTGTGTTGTAATTTCAGCAAGTGGAAATCCAAAATATTTATTAGGCGTTTTGGAAAAAGCTGATGAGATTGGTGCAGCTACAATTGGGATCACTTGTAACTCTAAAGGTTTGATAGCACAAGAAGCTGGACATGTTATCTGTGCTGAAGTTGGACCTGAAGTTATTGCAGGTTCTAGCCGTTTAAAAGCTGGTACTGCTCAAAAAATGATTTTGAATATGTTATCTACTGGTTCTATGATTAAAATTGGTAAAACATATGAAAACTTTATGATTGACTTAAAAGCTGTCAATGAAAAATTAAAAGATCGTGCGATTAGAATTGTTTCTCAAATTGCAAAAGTTTCTCACAGTGATGCTTTAGCTTCACTATTAAAATGTGATTGGGAAATAAAAACTGCAATCATTATGCTTGATAAAAAAGTTGATGCAGATGTTGCACGATTGGAATTGAGAAAACACGCAGGAGTTCTTCGTAAAATTATTAAACCTGAAGAAACTTCGGTGTAGGGAAGGAGAGAAAAGGATGAAATTAACAGTTCTTGGAGCAGGATGTTGGGGGCTTACTTTAGCGTGGCTTTTGACTGATAACTTTGAAGATATAACAGTTTGGGGTAGAGCTCAAGATTTATCAGCTGATTTAATCGAAAATAAACATTGCTCAAAACCTCTTGAAGTTCAATTAGATAATAAAATTGAAATTACATCAGATTTAGCAGCGGCTATCAAAGATGCAGATATTATTTTGTCAGTTGTTGCAACATCAGGTACACGTGATGTTTGCGAAAACTTGAAATTGGCAGGTATTAAACCTGAACAAATTCTTGTTAACGCATCAAAAGGTATTGAATTACCGTCATTGATGAGAATGTCAGAAGTTATTAAAGATGTTCTTCCTGATCAAAAATTGGCAATTCTATCCGGACCAACTTTGGCAAAAGAAGTTCTTCAAGGTAAACCGACTGCAGCTTGTGTTGCTTGTGAAGACTTAGAAGTTGCTCAAGCTGTTCAAAAAGCTTGTAATGTTCCAAACAAATTTAGACTTTACACCAATACTGATGTTGTAGGTGTTGAGTTAGGCGGTAGTTTGAAAAACGTAATCGCTATTGCATCAGGTTTTGCTCACACTATGGGATTAGGTGATAACTGTTCAGGTTCACTTTTAACACGTGGTATGGCTGAAATCGTTCGTGTAAGTATTCAACTTGGAGCTAACCCATCAACCTTGTATGGTTTATCTGGTATGGGGGATTTGATTGCAACTTGTTCTTCTCCAATGTCAAGAAACTATACTGTTGGTTCAATGCTTGCAAAAGGTAAAAAAATTAACGACATTTTGGCAGAATTGGGTTCTGTTGCTGAGGGTGTAAAAACATCTAAAGCTATTTGCGAATTGGCTGAAAAATTAGGTCTTGAAGTTCCTGTATCAGCTGCAATTTATGAAGCTGTTTACACAGATATTACACCTGAAGAACTTATGTCAAAATTAATGAATAGAAAATTGAAAGAAGAAGAAAGATACGTATAATGAAATTTGCTGTTAGATATTTGAAAAATACATTTTATCCGTTGAATGTTCCTGAAACCATTCACCTTGAAGACGGTCAAATGGTTGTTGTAAGAACAGAAAAAGGGGAAGAAGCTCTAAAAGTTTTTATTGTGAATTCTGAAATTGAAAAACTTTGGGAAAATTCTAAAAACAAACCTGAACCACTTCCTGTGATTAGAACACTTTCTCAACGTGATTTGCAAACTTTGGAAGATATTAAAAAAGAAGAAGTTGAAGCATTTTTCAAATGTCAGGCATTGGTTCGTCAGCATAAACTTGCGATGAACTTGGTTCAGTGTCGTATAACTTTTGATAGACGTAAGATTACGTTTTATTATACAGCACCTGAAAGGGTTGATTTTAGAGCTTTATTGAAAGATTTGACTCAAACTTTCACAAGAGTTCGTATCGACTTGCGTCATATCGGAGTTCGTGATGAAACCTCAATCTTAGAAGGTGTTGGAATTTGCGGACAGCCTTTCTGTTGCTCAAGTTTCTTGAGAAAATTTGCAACAATTAACGTGAAACTTGCGAAAGACCAAGGTATGCCAATTGCTCCTGGTAAAATTTCAGGGACTTGTGGAAGACTTTTGTGCTGTTTGACTTATGAATATTCAAACTACATTGATGCGGCAAAAGGTATGCCGCCGATTGGTTCATCTGTTATGACAACAGAGGGCTTAGGCAAAGTTTGTTATCTACAATTTATGAGTGGTAAAGTTGCAGTTAAACTTGAAGACGGTAAAACTAAAGAGTTTGACAAAGGTGATATCGAAATGGTAGATGCAGATGTTAACGTAGAAATTGACGTTCCTGTAATCAATAATTACACAGATGAAGATAGTTCAAATATTGATATTCGTCAGTTAGAAGATGACAGAAACAGTTCAACAGGAAATATTTAATAAATTCATAGAAAGAGCCCGATGTGAAACATCGGGCTCTTCTTGATTATAATATATGGGTTTAACTTAGATAACAAACTTTTGGTTCTGTTGTTAGAAGTTGAAGAATTGCTCTTTGAAGTCTTGCCTCAGCTGATTTATCGTCATCTTTTGGCATTAGAGGAATTTTTGTACCGTGGTATTTTTTTACTAGTTCTTCTTCTGTCAAAATTTTTGTTGTTGCTCTTGCTCCATAAACAGTTGGTTTTGATTTTACAAGATAGTATCCTCCACCAAGTTTTGTTACGTGAGTTGAAGAACCAATCATAATAGGTATATGTACAACATATCCGTTTTCGGTAACAATAGTTTGTCCTTTAACAGGGGCAAAGCTAGGACCTACGTCAATCATTTTCCCAGGTTCATACTTAATCCCAAGTTCAGATGGAGTTGGGCGACGAACACTATGTTCCATTGTTGGTGCTTGTAATCCAGAGGTCGGAATTGCTACTAGCATTAAATTTGTTGAATCAATCATAAACTTACTCCTTTACCTTTTAACCTTACCTACCTATATAATTTAATTTATGCAACAAGATGATAAATTTTGTCTGGAATTTCTACTTTTTCGCCACCAAATTTTGCAACAAGTTCTTGTTCAGAAAGAATTTCTTTTTCGGCAGGAGCTCCGCCGTATGCTCTTGTTGTAACAAGATATGTTCCATCTGATTGTGCTTTGACTTCAGCACTTGCTCCGGTTACATTATTTCCGTTAAGTAGTTTGATTATGTAACCGCTTTTTGTTCTGAAATAATTGTATGGCTCATGAGATATTATTCGCTTTATATCAATTTTTTCATCAATTTCTTTTTGAGTTTTGAAACCGCCAAATGCTTCGACAAATTCTTTTTCAGACATAATGATACTTTCAGAAGAAGTTCCGAAACAAGAAGTCTTTTTGATAAGATAATAGCCACCGCCAAGTTGTTCAACTTCTACTTTTGAACCTCCAAGACCTTCAGGAGGAATAATTACAGTAAAGCCGTGTTCTGTTTTAATAATTGTTGATGGGGCTTTAATAAATGGGTTACAAGTTTCCTGAATTTTTCTAGCAATAGTTGAATCTGTGGAATCAAGTTGCAAAACAAGAACTCCAGAGTTTAAACTTTCTATTGGATTAATCATTTAACCTACTTTCTTTAATACTTCACATAGCAATACGCACACGCATAGTTTCTGCGAATGCATAGGGTATTACACACTATTGAAAGGATTGCATCTATCATAAACAAATACCTTTTCACACACTAAAATTTAACCTTCACACCTATATAAAAACATCCTTTTTTAAAAATTTGCGTATATTCAAAATTTTGTTAATGTTTTGTAATAAATTTGTTGTAGGAATTATTTTATCAAGTAAAAAAGCCGTCATGTAAGACGGCTTTTTGTATCAATCTATTAAAGAAATTTTATTCTTTGTCTTCTTTTTTCTTTGGTTTTTCTTCTTCCTCAGCTTCAACAATTTCAGGTTCTTCTTCAGTAACTTCTTCAGTAACTTCTTCAGAATTATCTTCTTCTGTTTCATCATTTTCTTCAGAAGTTTCTTCATCATCTTCAGCTTCGTTAGCTTCTTCTCTTTTACCGATTTCTTCATCAGAAGCTTCATCTTCTTCAGCTTCTTTTTCATCAGCTTTAGCTAGAGCTTTTTCGATTTCTTCTTCATCTTTTGCTCTGATTACAGGGATAGAAAGCATCAATGCCATTTGATCGCCTTCTTGGTCGAAGTTCAATTCTAATGCATCTTTATCCATTTCAACGTATTTTGAAAGAAGTTCAACAAGTTCTCTTCTCATACGTTGTAAAAGTTCAGGTGTAAGATTTGTTCTATCTTGCATCAATACAACACGTAATCTGTTGCAAGCTACGTCTTTAGCGTTTTCTTCTTTTGTTTCCGTTTGTTTGAATAGACTAAGTAGTCTGTTACAAAGCTCTTTTAAAATGTTTTCGCTCATCTTACTTCTCCTTACCGATTAAGTTAGAGAAGAATTTTTTAACTTTCGCAACAACACTTGTTTCTTCTTCAAGGTTTAGGAAAGGAACATCTTCGCCCATAATACGTTGTGCAACATTTCTGTAAGCCATACCTGCTAAAGATTTATCATCGTTAACGATAGGTTCACCTTTGTTAGTTGAAGTAATAATACCTGTATCTTCAGGGATTATACCGATAAGATCTGCTGAAAGAATTTCAACAACATCTTCAACGCTCATCATATCATTAGATTTGATTAAGTTTGGTCTAACTCTGTTGATAAGAAGTTTGTAAGATTTGATTTCTTCTTTAGCTTCTAACAAACCAATAATTCTATCAGCATCACGAACAGCTGACATTTCTGGAGTTGTAACAACGATAGCTTCAGAAGCCCCTGCAACAGCGTTTTGGAAACCTTGTTCAATACCAGCTGGGCAGTCAACTAAAATAAAGTCGAAATCTTTTTGTAATTTTTCGCAAATATCTTTTAGTTGTTCTTCTGTAACTGCGGTTTTATCTCTTGTTTGAGCTGCTGCAAGCAAGCATAAGTTAGGATTTTTCTTATCTTTAACAAGTGCTTGTTTTAATTTGCAACGTTCTTCAACAACGTCAACGATTGTGTAAACAATTCTATTTTCTAGTCCTAAAAGCAAGTCTAAGTTTCTTAGACCAAGGTCTGTATCTATCATTACAACCTTGTTACCTGCTCTGGCTAGAGCTGTACCGATGTTAGCGTTAGTAGTTGTTTTACCAACACCACCTTTACCGGATGTAATTACTATTACTCTACCAGTCATTTATATCTCCTTAACTTTCTTCATGTATTTTTCTGATTACAATGCTACCTTTATATGTGAATGCTTCTTCTGGAACGTATTCACTTGATTTTTGAATATAAGGTAGGTTGATTGTGTCCGGTCTGCGTGCAAAAACTTCACCAATTCTGATTTGAACAGGGTTAAGTTTTAGTGCACGAATTCTTGAATAATTATTTCCGTCTGAACCAGCGTGAGCAATACCGCCCAAGATACCCCAAACTGTGATATCACCTTTTGCGATAATTTCAGCACCAGGGTTAACATCACCGATTACAACGATGTTTCCGTCAGATGAAATACTTTGTCCTGAACGGATTGTTTTTCTTAAATATAGTGTAGGAAGATTTTCAGCTTCAACTTTTTTTGCTGAAATTTCTTCGTCTTTTTGTTCTTCAATTTCTTGCTCAACCATTTGTTCTGCAATGATTTCATCATGTTGTAGAACTGGGTGAATTTCTTTTGATTCAGCTTTTATTGGAGTTGGAGCCGCTTCATCACCGAAGATGTTATCAAGAGCGTTAGTAACTTCAGAAGTTTCTTCTTTAACTTCCTCTTGAGCATCGAATGTTGGAGCTTCAACTTGTTCAGTAAATTCTGAAATTTTTATATCCAAAGCGGTTGCAGATTCTAAAGTTGCAGTTGAACTTGTGCTGATAAAAGCCAATTGAGATTCCATAACTTCAACTAAAGATTTAATACTTGTTAATTCGTTTTCTGATAAATCAACAGAACCCAATTTTAGACAAATATGTTTTTCTTTAGATTCTGGCATGTCTAAAATTCTAGAAAGTTCATAAATAATTTCAGAAGTCTTTTTTGCATTGGTTAAATCAACGATAAAACCATTCTCTATATATCCCTTATCCATCTTTCCCTTTCCAAAAAACTCGGTTACATGGATAAAATACACGAAACAAATATCGACTTCAAGAAATGGGGTAAATATCTTAACATTTATTAAATGAGATATTAAGCTAAGAAACTATTATCGCTTACATATTTGTCATGAACTCTTTGTCCAAGTTCAGCTTTGGTGATTTGTCCGTCTTTATTAAGGTCTAAACCTCTGTTGTGAGCGTAATAATTTTCGCCTGATGATGTTAGTACATCACGACGTGCTCTGCCAGGTAAGAATACTAAAGAGTATAAATCACCTGCTGAAAGTCTGCCTGAAAGGCCAGCTTGTTCTTTTACTTGAACTAAGAATCTTTCAACATAATCAAGTTGATCGATTGGACTCATTGCACGTAATTCAGCAGTTGTTGTGCCTAAGCCGTTTGCTGTTGATTCGATGAACTGGATTAAACCTGAAGCTGAACCATTAGGGTTTTTAATGTCAGCTCTGATTCCTGATTCAGAGTTCATTAAACCTAATAAATCTCTGTAATCACAGTCAATACGTTGAGCAATTTCTTTTACTTTTGCCAAAAATTCAGGGCCGTAATCGTTGCCTGTTCTATCTAATGTTTGACCGTCAGTTGCAATTTCGTCTGTATTATTGTTGTCTGTTTCAGTTTCTTCAGTTTTTTTAGTTTCAACTTTTGTAGTTGTTGTTTCAGAATCGGTTTTTTCTGTTTCAGAATCATTTGAATATTTTACAATTTGAAGTCCACTAATGTTGTTGAAATAACTTGCAAATGGATTTCCTGTGTTAGTGTTTGATCCACTTATATTGAAGTCGATTTGTGGAATTTGGTTAAAATATTGTAAGTAGTTATGTGTAGGAAGACTTAAATTATTCATTGAATAATTATTACAAGTAAGTGTTCCAAAAGTTGGCATTGGGTAATAGTTGTATCCACCAAAACCAAAACCGAAAATTGGCATACAAGGTGTGTACATTGGCATAATTGGCATAGCTGTTGCAGCTGCAACTCCAAGTGCAAAATTTATTCTTGGGTTTGCAATTGTTGCTCCAAATGGGTTGGAACAGCAGCTATATGTTGGTATGTATGGTCCGAATGCAAACATCAATTTCCCCTTAATATCCCTTGTATTAATATAAACGTAATTTGTATATACAAATTGCATAAATTTTACTCATTTGTAAACAAATATTAACATTGTTAATAGTTTGATTAATTGTATCAAGTATGTTTATTATATAAATATAGAAGAAGGGTAAAAGGTTAAAATAGAATGTTTAGCGTAACAAAAACACACGAGATTACAGTCGACGTCGTAATTTTAACGATTAAGAACAACAATATTCAGGCGTTACTTGTTAAACGTACAACAGAACCATTCAAAGGTAAATGGGCGATTCCTGGTGGTTATATCAGATTGTCTGAAAACCTTGATGAAGCTGCATTACGTGTTTTGAAAGAAAAGACAGATGTTGATAACATTTATCTTGAACAGTTATACACATTCGGTGATCCTCTTCGTCACCCTAACGCACGTGTTATTACTTGTGCATATTTTGCTCTAGTTCGTTCAGAAGATATTAAAATTTCTACAACTCCTGAGCTTGGCTGGCACAAAATTAGTGATTTACCTGCGTTGGCATACGACCACAAAGAAATTATTCAATATTCACTAAAAAGAACCAGAGAAAGATTGGAACTTTGCCCTGTAGCTTATCAATTATTACCTGAAAAATTCACTTTAACAGAAATGCAAAAAGCATATGAATTAATTATGGGTAAAAAGCTAGATAAACGTAACTTTAGAAAGAAAGCATTAGCAACTCCGGGCTTGATTGAATTAGAAGAATATACAAAATCATCTTCTAAACGTCCGGCAAGGCTATATACTTTTGAAAATATTGAATTAAACTCAAAAAGAGCACACTTTATCAAAAAGGAGAAAACTAAGTAATGGCTAATATATTATGGGGAATTTCAACAGCAGCAGCTGTATTATTGATAATTCTTATTTTATTACATTCGCCAAAAGGTGATGGTATCGCAGGGATTGGTGGAGCATCTCACGTATTTGCTTCTCAAAAAAGTGCGGAAAAAGGATTGAACAAACTTACAGGAATTGTTTGTGCAGTCTTTATTATTTGTACGTTCTTAATAGGATTTGGAATTGTAAAATAATAGAAAAGTGTAAAGCCTCGCTGAAATGCGAGGTTTTAAATTTATAAGGAGCAAAATGAGAGCAGGTACTGTAATCGCATCAATAGGAATAACAGCAAGTCTAGTGTGTGTAGGCTCAGTATTAACAGGTATTGGTACACGAAATCGAAAATTAAGACGTCAATCTGTTGTGAATAGATTATATCAACCAAATCAAATTTCTCATGATATAGTTCAAATTAGTAAAAAAGCCAAAGAATTTAGTGATATAAATGCACGATATCAAAATTTGCAAGTTACAACTTATGATGCAGTAAAAAAAGTTGTTTCTAATGGTCAAGAAGGTGCAAAATTGATAAGACGTGCAACAAGAAACAGTTAAGGATTTTTATGAATATATTAGTTACAGGTGCATCAAAAGGAATTGGAAAAGTTATTGCTGAATATTTGTTAAGCAGTCATTCTGAGCGTTGCGAAGAATCTCATAAAATTTATATCACGGCACGAAATGAAGAACTTTTAAAACAAGTAAAATGTTCAGGTTATTTTGTATGTGATTTGGCTAATGAAAATGATTTGATTAAATTAGGTGATTTTATCGAAGAAAAACAAATTGATGTTTTAGTTAATAACGCAGGGGAATACATTTATTCTTCTGTTGATGAGATTGAATTAGAAAAGTTAAATCATATTTTAGATGTTAATTTAAAAGCTCCTATATATTTGATGAATCGTGCAATCCCAAACATGAAAAATAAGAAGTTCGGAAGAGTTGTGAATATTGGTTCAATTTCGGGTGTTATGGGTGAGGCTAATGCTTGCTTGTATTCAGCAACAAAAGCAGGTTTGATTGGTTTAACAAAATCAACAGCTTTAGAATTGGCAGAATTTGGAATTACTGTAAATACAATTAATCCGGGTTGGGTTGATACCGAATTAGGAAATGCTTCAATTGAAGATAGTGAATTTTCAAAAGAAGAAATTTTAGATTGTATTCCACAGCGTAGATTTGTTGCTCCTGTTGAGATTGCAGGCATGGTGGAATATTTAATTTCTGATAAGGCAAAAGGGGTTACAGGTCAGTCAATAAACCTTTGTGCAGGATTATCTGTTGGGATTTAATTTGTAATATTTGTTAATATTTTTGTTTATTCAAGCAATTTTTTTCTTGAGGAGTGTTTACATGGACACGAAATAACATTTACTCAAAAGGAAAGGAATATTAACAATGCAAATTAACAACAATCCATCAGTACAAAATTTTGGTATGGCTTTAAGAGTTGACAAGGCTGCAAGAAAAGTTTTAGAGGGGCAAACTCCAGAAATGATTGAATCAATTGTAAAAGCAGGTAGAGAACTTGCAGATACTAAACTTTATCACGTAGAAATTGGTGCTGATTCAGTTCCTAAAATTGTTGCAGATAAAGATGCTTATTTTGGCGTATGTAACCAAGTAGGTTTGCCAAAGTTAACTCGTGGTGCAAAAGATAATATTGTTATGATAAATAACGATAATGGTATTGCAACTGCCGGTGTTGCTAGATATGTACCATATGGTGAAAGTGTACCACTTTTCAATGTTTGGGGATCATTTGATCGTCCTTATAATACGCTAATGGATGTTGAAAGACTTGCTTCAGTTGCAAAAGCATTGGATAAAGTTGCAGTAGCTAAGTATGCCGAAGACCTTGCTAAAGCAGAAGCAGAAGCTGCAAAAGCTGCTGAAGTTTCAAAAGCGGTTGATTCATTGTTAAATGAATTCGGTGTATAATTCATAATTAGAAATTTATAAGAAAACCCTAAGATTATCTTAGGGTTTTTTTATGTTAAAAATATTGCAAAAATAATGGGGTTTTGTTTGAAAAATATCATGTTTATGGGATAATTTTTCATGAGGCTAAATATAAAATAGCGATGTACATATAAGATAAAAAGGAAAAAGAAAAAATGGCTAGAAAAACTCCATTGGAAAAAATTAGAAACATTGGTATCGCAGCCCACATCGACGCAGGTAAAACAACTACAACTGAACGTATTTTGTTCTACACTGGTAAAACTCACAAAATCGGTGAGACTCACGAGGGTGCTGCTGTTACTGACTTTATGGAACAAGAAAGAGAACGTGGTATTACTATTCAATCTGCAGCTGTAACTGCATCTTGGAAAAATCACCAAATCAACATCATTGACACACCTGGTCACGTTGACTTCACTATCGAAGTTGAACGTTCACTTCGTGTATTAGACGGTGTTGTTGCTGTATTCTGTGCAGTAGGTGGTGTTCAATCTCAATCAGAAACAGTTTGGAGACAAGCTAATAGATACGAAGTTCCTCGTATGGTATTCGTAAACAAAATGGACAGAACAGGTGCTGACTTCTACCGTGTTGTTGATCAAATCAAAAACAGATTAGGTGCTAACGCTGTTCCTATCCAATTACCTATCGGTGCAGAAGATCAATTCACAGGTCTTGTTGACTTGATGACTATGAAAGCTGAAATCTACACTAACGACTTAGGTACAGATATCAGAGAAGAAGATATTCCAGCTGATTTGGCTGATAAAGCTAAAGAATATCACGATGCAATGGTTGAAGCTATCGCATCTGAAGATGATGTTTTAATGGAAAAATTCTTCGAAGATCCAGATTCAATTACAATTGATGAATTAAAAGCTGCATTAAGAAAAGCAGTTTGTGATAACAAAATCGTTCCAGTTTGCTGTGGTACAGCATTCAAGAACAAAGGTGTTCAATTATTATTGAACAACGTTGTTGATTATATGCCATCACCAGTTGATGTAAAAGCTATCGAAGGTGAATTAGAAGATGGTACTAGAGTTGCTAGACATTCTTCAGATTCAGAACCTTTCTCAGCTTTAGCATTCAAAGTTATGACAGACCCATTCGTTGGTCGTTTAACATTCTTAAGAGTTTACTCAGGTATTATCACTTCAGGTTCTTATGTTCTTAATGCTACTAACGGTAAAAAAGAACGTATCTCAAGATTGGTTCGTATGTATGCTGACCAACGTCTTGAAGAAAATGAAATTTACGCTGGTGACATTTGTGCAGCAGTTGGTTTGAAAGACACTACAACAGGTGATACATTGTGTGATGAAAAAGCACCTATCATCCTTGAAAAAATGACTTTCCCAGAACCAGTTATTTCTGTTGCTATTGAACCAAAAACAAAAGCTGACCAAGATAAAATGGGTATCGCTCTTCAAAAACTTGCTGAAGAAGATCCATCATTCAGAGTTAAATCTGATGAAGAAACTGGTCAAACAATCATTTCTGGTATGGGTGAACTTCACTTAGACATCATCGTTGACCGTATGATGAGAGAATTCAAAGTAGAAGCTAATATCGGTAAACCACAAGTTGCATACAGAGAAACTATCCGTGGTAATGCTGATCAAGATTCTAAATTTGCTCGTCAATCAGGTGGTAAAGGTCAATATGGTCACGTTAAAATCAGAATTTCTCCTGCTGAAGAAAATGCTGGTTTCGTATTCGAAAACAAAATCGTTGGTGGTGCTATTCCTAAAGAATACATCGAACCTGCAAGAAAAGGTATGGAAGAAGCTCTTGAAGGCGGTATCTTAGCTGGTTACCCAATGATCGACGTTAAAGTTGAACTTTATGATGGTTCTTACCACGAAGTTGACTCTTCTGAAATGGCGTTCAAAATTGCTGGTTCTATGGCAATTAAAGAAGGTACAAGAAAAGCTCAACCTTGTATCCTTGAACCTATGATGAAAGTTGAAGTTGAAATTCCAGATGAATTCACAGGTACTATCATCGGTGATATCTCAAGAAGACGTGGTAGAGTTGAAGGTCAAGAACCTCTAGGTAACACAGGTAACGTTATCGTTAGAGCTCTTGTTCCATTGGCTAACATGTTCGGTTATGCAACTGACTTGAGATCTAACACTCAAGGTCGTGGTACATTCTCTATGGAATTCCAATGCTACGAACAAGTTCCTAAGAACATCGAAGATGAAATCATTTCTAAATCAGGTGCTGCTAAAGCGTAGTTTGATTAGATTTGATATCAACATAATTAAAGACCCGATGCGATTGCATCGGGTCTTTTTTATATAAGAAGTTAGAGCTATTTTTATTTTCCACCGCCGATTCCGCCATATACGAAATCTGCTTTGATTGCTGCGGCAAGTAGTTTTTGCCAAGTGTTTTCATAAGTTTGAATTTCGTTGATTTGAGTTTCTAAACTTTCTTTTTCCATATCTAGTTGAGATTCCCAAGCATTGATTTGTGAAAGTTCAAACTCATGTTCGTTTTGTAATTGTAGAAGAATTTCAGCATAAGCATCTGTACCATAACCGTATTCTTCGTCATAATATAATGCACTCAATTGTGAGTTAAATTCTTGTTGTTTTCTTGCAATATCTTTACTTGCAGATAACTGCTTCATTTGTAAATCTGATAGTTGCAAACTTAGTCTGCTTTTTTGTTGTGTAAAGAACAACAACTTCTCTTGAAAATTTGAAATAGCCATAACTTTAGTCCTCTTCTTATTTTTATCTCTCTTGAATATATAAAGTATTTTCATTTTTTCGAATTTCAAGGTTAATATATTCTGTTACATTTGTTAACAATTAAATTTGACTATTGTTGAAATGTAATTATAACAAGAGTATGCAATGGAGTGATTTTTTTAGTTTGAATAAGAAATGTCAGCACAATAAAGTGCCAATTGATGTTGAAATTGGTTATTGTCCTGATTGTGGTGAATTGATTGAAAACAAATGGTATATTACCCGTTGTGCGTGTTGCGGGGTTAAAGAAAGAGCAACAATAAGAAATGATGAAGTTGTACCAGAAGATGAATTTTGTCATAACTGTGGTGGTAAATCTTATATTGTTGAAAGTATAGAAAAAATAGATTGTATTAATATTAATTATGCAATTGTAGTTCGTGAGATTGTTCAAAATGAAATCTCAGAATATACTCAAAGTTGGCAAGATGCTATGCAAACAACCAATTACAAACCGAAATTGCTGCGATAATTCCAACTAAATCAGCTAATAAACCGACAATAAGAGCGTAGCGAATTTTAGTAATTCCAACAGCCCCGAAATATACGGCAAGAACGTAGAAGGTAGTTTCACTGCTGCCAAGCATAACGGCAGCCAATTTTGTTGCGTATGAATCAGGTCCTAAATTATTTGCAATATCTGAAAAAATTCCCAAAGCTCCTGAGCCTGATAGTGAACGAACAATCATTAATGGCAGAGTATCTGCAGGAACATTGAATGTGTTTAAAACTGGTGCTAATAAATTTGCAACAAGTTCAATTGCCCCGCTTGCTCTAAGCATTGAAATTCCAACAATAATTGCAACTAAGTATGGGATAATTTTTACTGCGACTTGAAATCCGTCTTTTGCTCCGTCTGTGAAAACTTCATAAATCGGGACTTTTTTAACTAAACCAAAAGTTAAAATTCCAATAATTATAACAGGTAATGCCCAAAGTGAAATCAGATTAAGAAGGTTAGTCATTTTTAACCTCCTTTTTCTTTGAGATATATTGTGCAAATTTTGCCATTGCAATAGCTGAAATAAAAGCAATTGATGTAACTAAAAGAGTTGGTGCTATTATTTCTGTCGGATTTTTATAACCAATACCAACTAAAATTGCAATAACTGTTGCAGGAACAAGTTGAAAACCTGCAGTGTTCATCGCTAAGAATAAACACATAGAATTACTTGCGGTGTCTTTTTTATCATTTGCCTCCTGCATATTTTCCATTGCACGAATTCCAAATGGAGTTGCTGCATTAGCTAGTCCAAAAGCGTTTGCGGTAAAATTCATTGCAATATCACCAATTGCAGGAGAATCTTCATCAAGTTCATTGAACAGTTTTTTTGTAATTGGTTTTATAGCTTTTGCGATAAGTTGCACAAGTCCTGATTTTTCTGCGATTTTCATTATCCCAAGCCAAAAAGCCATAATCCCGATAAGTGAAAATGCAACTTTAACGGATAATTCAGCACCAGACATAACGGCGTTGATTACTTCTTGCAATCTACCATTAATTGCTCCAATTACTATAGAAAACACTATCAAAAAATAAAAGATGTAATTCATAACCCAATTAAACCATAAAATTTAATTGTTTGCATCTTTGTAATCTTGCCAAATTTTTATGTATGAGTTTTCTAATTCATTTACATAAGTTTCGTAATCTGAACATAGCTCAGAGTTATACATTATTTCACGAAGATTTGTTCTGTAAAAGTTGAGTTTATCAATATCAGAAGACAATTCAACTGCTTTTTGAACGTATTCATCTTCAGTGTAAGTTACAAATTCATCTAATCCGACAGTTTTGTTTACTCTGCCTGAACCTTTTGCTGAAATTGTTTCACCAACCAAAGTTAATGTTGGAACTCCCATAAAGGCTTCCTCAATTGTTAATGATAGCCCACCAAAAGGACAAGGGTCTAATACAATATCAGACATTAAATAGCTTTGGAAATGGTTAATAGGCATTGATTTGTTTTCAAAAATTACTCTTGATTCATCAATGTTGTTTTGGGTAAATTGTTTCTTAAATCTTATAATATCTCTTTCTTGTAGAGTTGTTCTATATATTAATAATTTTGATGTTGGAACTGCATGCAAAACTTTTGACCAAAGATCTATTGTATAAGGGTTTAATTTGGACATACAGTTAAAACTTCCAAATGTAATATAATTATTTGTCAAACAAGGAAGCGGTGTGATATCTGGTAGTTTTTGGTTTTTAGTGTTGAATGTAAATCTGTTCATTCCACTATTTATATACAAAGGTTTTTCAGTGTAATCTTGTGCGATTGATTGAGGAATTGTGAATTCATCAGCAATAATGAAATCAACTTCTTTCATCCCATATGTGCCTAAAAAGCCTAAGTACTGTCCAATTATAGGAGCAGGTTTAAATAGTAAACTCCAGATTTGATTATGTGTATAACCGCTTAAATCGATTAAAATATCAATTTCATCATCGTGGATTTTTGTAGCTAATTCGTATTCGCCTAACCCTTTGCAGTCGTTATATTTTATACCTGTTTCTATAATTCTTGTAGTAACATAATCGTTTTTCTGACCGCAAGCATAAATATAGATATCAAATTTTTCAAGGTTGTGATGTTCAAAAATTGGTAAACAAAACGACATCATTGTATGACAATGAATATCTGATGATAAATAACCTATTCTTAATTTGTCATGGTTATAAGGTTTTTCATAAGTAAACGCTTTATTTTCGCCTAAAATTTGTGGTCTGAAATAATCTACGTATTTTTCAAAAACTTCTTTTAACTCTTTTTGTGAATAATTTTTGTTCTTAATCATTATTTGAGTAAGCATAACAAAATTTTTCAAATTAGGTTTGATTTCCATACCTTTGAGGTAATAATAAATTGCTTTATCAATGTCCTTGTAGTAATACAAATA
>JAZSDA010000090.1:0-8923 GCA_045530955.1 Candidatus Gastranaerophilaceae bacterium | reverse complement strand
ATATTTCACAGAAGAAGAAAAAGAGAATGGAAAGACCGTAAAAGGTGCAACAATGTTTGAACGTTTTTGGAAAGCAAATCCATTCTTGTTAAAGGAATATTCCCAAGCAATCACCGATACAATAGAGATGTTTGAAGATGTCTATGGTGCAGGCGGAATGATTCCGATGAATAAGGAATTTGAAGAAATAACAAAAAAATCTGAGAACCAAAAAGCAATAGATTATGTAACCCCAGAATTTTTAGAGTTATTGGATTACACAAAAACAATTGAGCCAAAACGTAACGCAAGATATGCAAAACACGATGAAGAACAAGCATTGTGGGAAGCACATTTTAAAGAGCGTTATGGGGAAGCTGAAGCACAGTTAGATGATGTTATTAAGGCGGTTGAAGAATTAAAAGCTATTGTTGATCAAGATTTGACAGAGTTAGAAGCTTTAGAAAAAGAAGCTGCTAAATATGGTGCTGAGGTTATCACCTTACGTGGCAAAGATGGTGAAGATATTCATGTTACAGGCAATATTGAAGAAGTTTACGAAGATGTTGTGAAAAATGAAGCTAAATTATATCCAACAACTTTTGCAAATCATTTTATTAAATTTATGAAATCCTATGATGAGATTACAGATAGGTATAAATTAAGTGTTGCAACCCGTCAAGTTGCAGAGATGTTAGATGATGACAAAATAATGACAGATGAAGAATTTGAAGATGAGTCAAAATCTATTTATTACACTTATTATATGCATTATCCGCATATGACATTGGCTGCAGGTGCTGCTATGGCTGATATTCTTATGAAATATTCAACATTTGAATTGCCTCTGATGATGTACAGAATGTATGCGGATGAATTTAATGCTATTGCTGTTAAAAATCAAGAATTAAATAGTGAGTTTAGAAAGATTATGTCTGAGCATAGACGTGAATTAGATAATCTATATACTAATTATACTAAAGATATTACTCCTGCTGAGTTGAATAAAATTCGTATTACAATGTTGGAACAACTTTCTAAGTATCATCCAACAGAGCAATTGTTACCTGAAGATTCTCAAGAAATTATTCTAATGCTTAAAGAGATGACAAATAATGTGAAATTCCGTAGAAAAGTTTTAGGTGATGCCTTAACTGTAATGATTCCAAATTATAGATTTTCAAGAGGTCTTTTGGACAAGAATTTAACTCCAGATCAAAAAATGGCAAAATTTGAACATTTGATGGGGATGTTTGTGAATGACTTTATGAATTATAGTCAAGAAGTTCCTGTTCTGCTTACTATTTTGAACCGTGAAACTATTGAAAAACATAAAGAAAATCTAACTGAAGAAACTTATCAAAAAATTATGGCAATGGCTGATAATTTTACCCATCCAAATTACAGACGTTTGTTTGAGTATTCAACTAAAGAATTGAAAGAAATGGATGAAGTATATAAAAGAAAATAAACTGAGGTAATATATAAAAAGAGGTAGGATTGATTTCCTACCTCTTCTCTTTTATGTTCAAAAATCTTATTGAACGTTAGCTTTATCTTCGTCAGTAACACCTTTAATAGTTAGGTTTACACGACCTTTTTCATCGATTTTGATAACCTTAACGATTACTTCTTGACCGATAGTTAAGTGTGGTTCGATTGCATCGATTCTTTCTTGGCAAACTTGTGAAATGTGAACCATACCATCTTTGCCACCGCCTAATTCAACGAAAGCACCGATAGGAATAATTCTTACAACTTTACCTTTGATTACCATACCAACTTCAGGTTTGAAAGTAAGGTCTCTAATCATTTTCATAGCGATTTTAGCACCTTCTTGGTCGTTAGAAGTAATAGTTACAGCACCAGAATCTTGGATGTCGATTTCAGCACCAGAAGCATCGATGATTGCACGGATTTGTTTTCCGCCAGGTCCGATAACTGTTCCGATATCTTCAGTTGGAATAGCCATTGTTGTGATGCTTGGAGCAAATGGTGACATTGGTCCAGGTTCAGTGATTGCTTCTCTCATTTTTGATAAGATGTGTAATCTACCTTCTTTAGCTTGACCTAAAGCACGACGTAATGTATCGTTAGCAATACCTTTAGCTTTCATATCCATTTGTAAAGCTGTGATACCAGTATCGTTACCTGTAACTTTGAAGTCCATATCGCCTAAGAAGTCTTCGATACCTTGGATGTCTGTTAATACAACAGGTTCTTTACCTTCTTCAGTAATCATACCCATTGCAACACCACCGATCATACATTTAACAGGAACACCTGCGTTCATCAATGCCATTGAAGAACCGCAAGTTGAAGCCATTGATGTAGAACCGTTAGATTCTAATACATCAGAAGTTACTCTGATTGTGTAGCCAAATTCTTCTTGAGTTGGTAATGCAGGAACGTTAGCTCTTTCAGCTAAGTTACCGTGACCAACTTCACGTCTGCCAGGTCCTCTTAGAGGTTTTACTTCACCAACTGAGAAACCAGGGAAGATGTATTTGTGCATATAAGTTTTTTCAGTTTCAGGATCAACGCCGTCTAACTCTTGTTTCATAGCTGGACCAGCTAGAGTTGCAACTGATAATACTTGAGTTTGACCTCTTGTAAATACAGCTGAACCGTGAGCTCTTGGAATAACACCAACTTCGCACCAGATAGGACGAACTTCGGTTGGTTTTCTACCGTCAGCACGAACGCCTTCGTCAAGAATCATTGCACGCATAATTTTCTTTTCTGCAGCTTTGAATTCTTCTGCAACGAAGTCGATACCTGTTTCTTCAATAATTTGTTTAATATAATGATCATCAGCTAAAGCGTCAACTTTTTCTTTAACTAATTTTTTAGCTTCTTCCAATTTTTCTTGACGGTAAGCTCTGTCAAAATTGTGGTAAGCATCAAAGATTAGATCGTGAGCTGTTTCGTTGATGATATTTTTAAGTTCTGTTGTATCGTATGGGTTAACGAATTCTTCTTTTTCAACGCCGCAAAGTTTAGCAAATTCAACTTGAGCTTCACATTGTTTTGCGATTTCAACTTGAGCGAATTCAACAGCTGCCATAATATCGTCTTCAGAAACGAATTTACAACCAGCTTCAACCATGATTACAGAATCATGAGTACCTGATACTACGATATCTAAATCAGAATCTTTAGCTTGTCTGTGAGTTGGGTTAGCAATTAGATTTCCGTTTTCATCACGTGAAACTCTAACAGCACCGATAGGACCTTCAAATGGAGCTCCAGTAAGCATTAAAGCACAAGAAGCACCTAACATAGCTAATGTATCAGGTTGGTTTTCTTGGTCATAGCTGAATAATTGAGCAACAATTTGAATGTCGTTTCTATAACCTTTAGGGAATAAAGGTCTGATAGGTCTATCAATCAAACGAGAAACTAAGATAGCTTTATCACTAGCTTTACCTTCTGAACGGTTGTAACCACCAGGGATTCTACCGATTGATGACATTCTTTCTTCATAATCAATCAACAATGGGAAAAAGTCGATACCCACTCTTGGTTCTTTTGATACTACACAGTGAACAAATAACATTGTATCACCGCATCTTACTGTAACGGAACCATTAGTTGATTGTGCATACTTTCCTGTTTCAATAGTAACGGTTTTGCCACCGATTTCTAATTGAAAGCTTTTTGTTTCAGGTTTCATAAGTTTACCTTTTCTTTCTGCGTATCCTCTTACGCCTTTTAGTTATACACTTCCATTTACGCTTTTGATTATACATCAAACAGGGTGAAAAGTATATAGTAATTTTATTTTTAACATAATTGCGAAGATTAGAAAGAGGGTGTATAATAAAGATATGGCTTCGTAGCTCAGTAGGATAGAGCGGCGGTTTCCTAAACCGCGTCTTGCACGCGTTCGAATCGCGTCGGGGCCATGTTTCTCAGTAAAGAAAATAGAGTCTTAAGCGAGGAGAACGCACAAGGCGAGTAGCCTTGTCGCAGTTCGAGCGGCGAGAGAGCAGAGGGCGAAGCCAATTTTGCCTATGGCAAAAGCCATGAAGGCAAAATGCGTAGACCCGTTTAGTGCGAACGAGCCAAGACAATCACGGCGGGGCCAAGTTTTTTTAATAGTAATTTTCAGGTTGGATTTATGTTTATACGTACTAAAAAATATAAAGAATTTGATAAATCTCAAGCGGTATTTGAATTTTATAAAAATTATGCAAATATAGTTGCTCCAATTTTAAAAGAGGAAGAGGAATATAGAAAAAGTCAATTTGGCTTATTTCTCTTTGTTATTTTAGTTACGTGTATTCTAGCTGGAATTTTGGTATTTTCAAATTTTGCACCGTTAATTATGTTTGTTGTATTAATTGCAGTTATTGTTGAAAATCTTATTTATAATAATTTTAGAAAAAGAATTAAGCAAAGATGTATGCCATTACTGCTTGACGCTTTTGGTGATATTACTTGGTATCAAGAATCTGATATGATATCGGATGTTGATCTTGAACAAAGTGAATTATTTAGTACCTATAACAGACGTTCAAATGACGATTCATTTATAGGGACTTATAAGGGCGTTCAGTATGAAGTTTCTGAGACCTCTATGCATTATGAAACTGGTTCTGGACGAAGAAAAATGATTTGGCCTGTTTTTAATGGTGTTGTGATTTCTTTTGATTCAAACAAGCTAGTGAAAAACAAGACTATTATTACAACAAAAGGTGATGTGAATGTTCGTAATGCTCATCCATTAGTTTGGTTGATTGGTATCAGTTTAGCTGTTTATTTTCTGCCGATGTTGTTAACTTCAAATTTATTAGATGTGATTATATCTGCACTGCCTCAAATTTTAATTATTGTTGGTGTGATATTTTTAGCTCTATTTTTTATAAGAAAAGATAGAGAAATCTTAAATGAAATAAAACTTGAAGATCCTGAATTTGAAAAACGTTATAAGGCTTATTCTTCTGATGAGATTGAGGGTAGATATTTGATTACTCCGACATTTATGGAACGTTTTAGAACTTTGCATACATCGTTTGGTACAACAAAGGCAAAATGTTCATTCTATGGAAATAAAGTTATGTTTGCGATTTCAACAAGAAAAAATTTGTTTGAAATTGGTGATTTATACACCCCATTAACAAACCCAAAACAAATAAATACTTTTCTATCTGAAATTTCTGCAATTTATGATTTGATAGATTATTTTAAACTGGATGAAAAGACAGGTGTTTAATTGTTAATTTTTCTTAATATTCTTTCGTATTAAGTAAATTCTTTAAAAAATATATACTTTATATATTTACAAGGGGATAATACGGGGAATATTATGGCACTGTACGATTCATCACAATTACTTAATATTGTATTGGCTACTAATGCAAAGTTTTCGCAGATGTATCCGTCATTGAATTATAATGTAAATCCATTTGCACCATTAGGGGGGCAAACTTCATTTGGTGCATTTAATAATATATCAGGCTTGAAGATGCCTGCAATTAAGTTTGGTACAACTTCTTCAACATCATCTTCATCAAGTTCATCATCTTCATCAAGCTCATTACATTCTCAGATGTTAGATGATTTGTATTCTCCAGGTGAGTTATCAACTAAATGGAGTCGATGGGGATATGATGCAAATGCCGGTGCAAGATTGGCCGGTGTTGCACGTGATAATTCTGTCGGTTTTACAGGATATTGTGCAAGATATGTAAAAAATGCAATTTGTGATGCTGGTTTAGGAAACTATGAATATGGTCATGCATACCAAATGGACGACATTTTACGTCGTAATAATAACTTTAGAGAAATTCCGGCTTCAACTGATGTAAAATCACTTCCAGCAGGATGTGTATTGGTATTTAATCAGGGGTCAAGAGGTTATAGTTCAAGTTATGGACACACTGAAATTACCGATGGTAAAGGTCACGGTATTTCTGATGGTGTAACACGTAATTTAAGACAACCAGATGCTATATTTATGCCTGTTGCGGCTTAGATAGATTTGCGATTGGGGGGAATCAAACCCCCGACCTTGAGCTTCGGAAACTCACGCTCTATTCTACTGAGCTACAACCGCATAAAAAATGACGGATAACTAGTACCCGCCATTTTTGTAGATTTTATATTAGTTTTTGAAGTAATCAGCCGCATTAACTTCTTGTCTTGCAGCTTCAACAGCTTCGAAGAACGGATAAGAAGAAATCCCGCACATCCCTGCGATTACTGAACTTGGGAAGATTTCTACTGCGTTGTTAAGTTCATTAACTGCACTGTTGTAAAATCTTCTTGCAGCTGCGATATGTTCTTCCACTTCCGCATAAGTTTGCATAGCTTGCATCATAGTTTGGTCTGATTTTAATTGTGGATAATTTTCAACATTAACCATCAATTGACCCATTTTTGATGCAATTTGATTATCCAAATTGATTTTTTCACCGATTGTATTTGCGTCAGATTTGATACCGGAAGCTTTTGCTCTAAGAGCTGTAATTTCTTCCATCAAACCTCTTTCGTGTTCCATAAATTTGTTTGCGATAGTCAAGATGTTTGGAATTAAACTATATCTTTTGTTTAATTGAACATCGATTCCGCTCATTGCTTCTTTAACTTTGTTGCGTTTTTTAATTAGACCTACATAAATGCCGTATAGAGCTAATAGGATAATAACACCAATTACTGTAAAAATTCCTGCCATAAACATAATACTGAATGCTCCTTCATTAAAATATGTCATAAAACTTACCTCTTTTCTTATTATAGGTTGAGTATAGCATTTTTTTTTAAGGTTTACAATACATTTTATAGATTAGTTCAGTTTTTCGTAGAAGATTACTTCGCTTGGGTCTTTTCTGTATTTTTTCGCTGGTTTTGGATTTTCTTCATAACCTAGAGTTAAAAGTTCAACTAATACTTGTCTGTTATTTAAACCTAAAAGAGTTTTTACTTCTTCAGCAGCTTCATCACTTGTTTTAGTAAGTTCGTTTGCCATTGCCCCAACTATACAGCAACCAATTCCTTGTTCTTCTGCTGCTAATGTCATATAAGAAACTGCGTAAGTTAATTGTTCAACGCTTCTTAGTAAGGTTTCGTATTCCCCAAGGGTTGATGGGTTTAGTAGGTTTGAAGTTACAATATATTCGCAAGTTGCTTCATCTAGTCCTTTTTGAGCTAAAACTTTGCCAAAGTTTGTTTTGTTCCACGCATCTAAATCTGCAACACAACAAATTACGGTATCAGCGTTTCTTACTTGAACTTGTCCACCTGCAGCTTCACATAGGATATTTTTTGTTTCTTGATTTTTTACAACGATGAATTTCCAAGGTTGAACGTTTACCCAGGATGGAGCAAGACGTCCAGCTTCTAATATTTTTTCTAATTTTGTATCTTCAATTTTTTGTGATGTATATTTTCTAACACTTTTTCTACTTAGGATAGCATTCATAACCATAATTTATTTTCTCCTATTTATTTTCCCCACCTAATACAACTGTAAAATCTGTTGCTGCACACATATATGATATTGGATCATATACGAATTGTCTTGATTTTACTTCAGGAACTTGTTTTTTTAGTTTTGCATAATAATCAACAGTAACGTATTTTGAGTGTGCAATAAATTGTGAGTGAGTAGAACGTAATGTTCCGCTACATCTAACTTCGATACCTGCACTTTCTAAGGCTGATTGTAATCTTGATGCTTCTGCACTATTTTCAGGAGCACTCATAATACTTGCTGTATAATGTTCCTTTTGTACGTTTTCTTTTTGTCTATATATTAGTCTATCAACAACTTCTTGAGTTTTTTCAGGATCTAAAATCCAGTAGCTTGTGTAACCTTGTTTATTTGGAGCTCCAGGTAACATTGCGATTTCAATGTTATCCATATCAAAACCTTTTGCAAGTGAAGCATATTGCGACATTTCATATACTGACATATCTGTTTTTATGTATTTATGTGCAACAGAAATAATTTTAGGAATTTTTGAGATTGTTTCAGGTTTTTGTAAACTAGCCAACAACCCTCTTAAGAACCATTGTTGTCTTTGAGTTCTGCCAATATCCCCTAATGCATCGTGTCTAAATCTTAAATATTCAACGACATCGCTACCTGTTAATTTATGATGTCCTTTTGTAAAATTGATATGAAGTTTGCCTGTATAATCGTGGTATTTCATATTCTTTTCAACAAAAATATCAACACCGCCAATTGCATCAACGATTGCTCTTACTGCATCATCGTGAACCATAATATATTTGTCAACGTGGATGCCAAGAGTGTTTTCAATTGTTTTGATTGTCATTTCAACGCCACCCATAGCGTGAGCTGCGTTAACTTTTTGAACTCCCATTCCTTTTGGTAAGTAAACTTTACTATCTCTAGGAATAGAAATTGCATTCACTGTTTTTGTTCTAGGGTCAATGTTTAATAAAATAATTGTATCTGTACGTGTTCCTACCCATAAATCTGAATCTGCACCATTTGAGTCAACCCCAAGTAATAAGATGTTTTGACGTCTTGGACCGAATGGGAGGGTAAATTCAGGTTTTTCTTTAGCAACGTTTCTTGTGGAAATTTTATTTAGCATTTTTGAAACGAAAGAATCTTTGCCTAATTTTTCGTCTAAATGTGTTTGTTGATTAGCAAACAATAAAATTGCAAATAATGCGGTGAAAAACATAATAGTCATTATTGTTAATGTTTTTCTGAATGATGAACGTTCACGTCTTCTGTTTACAGCATAATTTTCAAAAGGATTATCAGCAGAACCCGTAGAATATCTGCGTCTTCTTGTTGTTGTTCTTGCATTTGCTGCTCTTCTATGATGATTATAGTGTCTATCGTCCATCTTTAACATTTCTCAAGTTTGCTTTCACAAAAGTTGCTATTTACATTGTAATATAAATTGAATTCAATCATATACTATAAAAAATGTATTTAATTTGAATTATTAAAATTTTT
>JAZSDA010000073.1:0-25691 GCA_045530955.1 Candidatus Gastranaerophilaceae bacterium | reverse complement strand
TATAACTTTGAATTCAAAGAGGGTAAACTCATTTTACAACCATCAATGTTGATGAGTTACACTTTTGTTAATACATTCGATTACACAAACGCAGCAGGCGTACGTATAGATAACAAACCACTTCACGCATTACAACTTGCACCTGGGGTTAAAGTTATCGGTAATCTTAAAGGTGGCTGGCAACCTTATGCAAGTGTTCAAATGGTATGGAACTTAATGGGTGAATCAAACGCAACAGCAAACGGCGTGAAATTACCTGAAATGAGTATCAAACCATATGTTCAATATGGTGTAGGTGTACAAAAACGTATCAAAGACCACTTTACTGCATACGGCCAAGCAATGGTACAAAACGGCGGAAGAAATGGTGTATCATTAACCGCAGGTTTTAGATGGGCATTAGGACACGACAATTGCAAGTATGAAAAAACACAACGTCATCCTGAAGTGAAAACCGAAGGATCCTTAACAAGTAAAGAGATTCTTCGCTCCGCTCAGAATGACAGGGGTAAAAGTATTCGTCATTCTGAACTGACTAGAAAATCAGTTGAGTATACGAAACGAGATTTTCTGTTCCTACTCGGTGATTCAGAATCTATCAATGCTAATAAAACCCTCACCCAAACCCTCTCCCAAGGAGAGGGAGCAACAGGCTCAAAGAAGATATTAAAACAAATGACTTCAAGCCAAAAAGCAGCACATGGGGGTAAATACGCAAGTACTACTCGTTCAGCTAAAGCAGGCATGTTGAGACAGTTATAAAAAGATTATACACCTCAAATTTGGTACAAAAATTAGGGGATGGGTTTTTCCATCCCTTTTTTATTGTTTACACTGTTTTTTCTTTCTTGTATAATTTTGTTATGATAGTTTTGCAAAAATATCTGAAACAATCAGCTACATATAAATTATTTTCACATTTATTGGTTGTGTTAGCGGGCTTTTTGGAAACATTAGGTCAGATTGCTCAGCTTGGTTTTCACACTTTAAAATGTGTATTAAAAGGTGAGATTGACAGAAAAGAATTGATTATCCAATGTGATAGATTTGGAGTAAGTTCTTTGCCGATTACACTTTCTATTGTTGGCATGACATCTATCATTGTTGCCTCTCAAGTTGCTAATGAAATGGTTAAACAAGGGGGCGGAAACTTTGTTGGTATGTTAATGACAATCCTTATTGTGCGTGAAGTTGGTTCAATTATGTCAGGGTTTGCAATTACATCTATGATTGGCTCATCATTAGCTTCTGAACTTGCAACAATGAGAGTTACAGAGCAAGTTGATGCGATTAAAGTTTTGGATGTTGATCCTGTTAGATATTTGTTTGTGCCAAGAGTTTTATCGGGTGCGATTATGATGCCGTTTGTTGTAATTTTGGCATCTGTTGTGGGGGTAATTTTAGGTGCGGTAACTTCAGATATGTTTGCAGGATTGTCTTATAGAGCGTATTTTGACTCTGCGGGGTTAGGTTTATTTATGAAAGATTTAGGTGTATGTTTACTTAAATCTATCGTATTTGGAGCTGCAATTGCATTGATTAGTTGTACTTGCGGTTATCATGCCTCAGGGGGTGCAAAAGGCGTTGGTTTAGCAACAACAAAAGCCGTTGTTTGGTCATTTATTTCAGTTGTTGTATTAGACATGGTGTTCGCAATTTTATTTTTCTTTTAAAATAAAGGTATAAGTTATGAGTATTGAAGTAAAAAATCTAGTAAAATCATTTGATGATAAAACTGTTATCAACGATATTTCATTCAAAGTTGATGACGGTGAAGTTCTTGCGATTGTTGGTTTTTCAGGCTCAGGTAAAAGTACGGTTTTGAAACTTATCTGCGGTTTGATTCCTTATGACAATGGTGAAGTTATCACATCAGAAGGTGATATTGCTATGGTTTTCCAATATTCAGCGTTGTTTGATTCGCTTGATGTTGCGGATAACATTGCTTTTGCATTGAAAGAAAGAAAAGATTTAAGAAATAAATACACAGAAAGCGAAATTAGAAAAATAGTTTCTGAGAAGTTAGAGTTAGTTGGTTTGAAAGGTATAGAGGGAAAATTTCCATCAGAATTGTCAGGTGGTATGCAAAAACGTGTAAGTTTTGCTCGTGCAATTGTAACAAAACCTAACACAATTTTATACGATGAACCGACAGCAGGGTTGGACCCAATGTCTTCAACACTAATTGAGGACTACATTGTAAGCCTTAAACACGAAATTAATGCTGCTTCAATTGTTGTAACACACCAGATGTCAACTATCACAAGAACGGCTGATCGTGTTATAATGTTGTATGACGGAAAAATTGTTTTTGAAGGTACGCCGGCTGAATTATTAAAACAGGAAACCCCTTACACAAAACAATTCGTAACAGCCTCACTAGAAGGCCCAATGCAAATGCAAGCATAATAAATAGCAAAAAGGAAGTAGGATATGGAACATTTATTTAATGAAGAAGTGATGTCTTTAGATACATATATTATGGTTAAACTTAAAGAAAAAACTGCACAATTGTCAGATTCTTTAATTAAGAAAAATCGTGCACCAATTTCTTTATCAATGGGGGCTCCAACTGCGAACCCTCCTGCGATGTTGATTGAAAAATTAAAAGAATTTTTAACTGAAGATAATATTCACACATATTCAGTAACAAAAGGTGAACCATACTTCAGGCAAGCAATTGCTGAACGTATGAAAAATCGTTTCGGTGTTGAATTAGATGCAAATAAAGAAATTGCTTCGCTTTTAGGTTCAAAAGATGGTTTGGCTAACTTAATCAGATTTTTGATTAACCCAAGTCGTGATGAATTGGAAAAAGAAATTATCATGGTTCCAGATCCAGGGTATGCTTCATATTCTCAAATGGTTCAATGTTCAGGCGGTAAGGCTTATCCAATTCCTTTGACTGCTGAAAATAATTATCAACCAGATATGGATAAAGTTATGGAAAGTCTGATTGCAGAAGGTTTAAACCCTAAAAAAGTAAAAGCTGTAATTATAAACTATCCAAACAACCCTCTTGGTGTTTCTGCTTCAAAAGAATATGTAGAAACAGTTGTAGCGTTCTGTAAAAAACACAATATTTTACTTATTTCAGATGCTGCGTATTGTGATTTGTATTTCACAGAAGATGAAAAACCATTTTCAGTTTTGGAAATCGAAGGTGCAAAAGATGTTACTGTTGAAATGTATAGCTTATCAAAACCTTATGCTTTAACTGGTTGGAGATTGGGTTGGATTTGTGGTAACGCTGCTGCAGTTGGACGCTTCTGCAAAGGTAAATCAACAATTGATAACGGTATTTTTAAAGCTCTTCAAAAGGCTTGTGCTTATATTTTAAATTCACCTGAAGGTGATGATTATATTGCAGAATCAAATGCAGGTTTCAAACGTAAACAATCTATTATGGTAAAAGGTTTGAAAGAATTAGGATGGGATATTGATGAGACAAAAGTTCCTCACACAACATTCTATCTATGGTTACCAATCCCAAGAAAATATGATTCAGCATTCAAGTTCTGTGAAGAAATGCTTGAAAAATCAGGTATAGTAGTTGTTCCTGGGGATGCTTTTGGTAAATATGGTGAAGGTTTCTTCAGAATTTCATATGTTTGTAGCGATGAAAAGTTACAAGAAGTTATCGATAGAATGAAAGCTGATGGATTTAGATACTAATTATAAGAATTTTATAAAAGAAGCGGCTCAAGATAAAATCTTGAGCCGCTCTTCCTTTAAATAAAATAAAACTCTCTATTAAACTTCAACAAATAATCTTCTACCAACGATGTTTTGTTTTCCGTTGTAGTAACCAGCGAAATAGCCACCTTTTACAGGTTTATTTTGTGCATAAAATTGGTTATATCTGTTGCCGTTGTAGTTTACAAACGGATTGTTGCTATATGGATTGTTTGAAGTTTGTGTAACAACAGGGTTTGTTACATTTACTCTTGGTGATGCTTTAAATGCATTTGTTAATAACGAAACTAAATTTGTAGCCATCTACTTTATACCTTTCTACTTGGTATTTATTTAATGATAAAATCTTAGATGTCATAATTATAACATAGCATTTAGTAAAAATTTAAAATAACTTAATAAAAATCCTCTATTTTATGTAGTATAATCATTCTATGGAAAATAATAAGAAAAATATTTTGATTATCGGTAAGGGTGCAGTTGCTTCAGCTTTTGCGAAAAAGATTGCAAAAGGAAATGATGTTGGTAAAGTTTATGTTGCCCCGGGAAATGGTGTAGAGTCAGAATATTACACAAATGTTGATATTCGTGAAGATGATTTAACAGGACTTTTAAAATTTGCATTGGAAAATGATATTTATTTGACAATTCCTGTAACAACAGATGCTTTGAAGTCTGATGTAGTATCATTTTTTATGGATAATGATCAAAATATTTTTGGCCCGACAAGGGGGGCTTGTAATATTGCCTTAAATAAGTCTGTCGGTAAAAAGTTTTTATACAAAATTCACGCTCAAACCTCTAAGTTTGGTACATTTGATAAACAAAACGTTGCACAAGATTGGTTAAAGACTGCGACATTTCCTATAACTATAAAATCCAGTGAAAAAAGTAGTCAGGGGGATAGGTTAGTTTGTCCGACAATTTCTTTGGCGGAGCAGTTTTTAGATAATTTGTTTTCCAGAGGTGAAAACGGTATTTTAATTGAAGAATTTACTTATGGGCATAATTTTACCGTATATTTTATGACTGATGGTTATAGTGCAATCCCGTTTGCAACAGTTGGAAATTATAAGTTTATGGAAGATGGTGATGGTGGCTTACTGACAGAGGGTGTTGGTTGTTATACTCCTGATTATAAAGTTTCACAGGTTATTATCTCACGTGTAGAAAATGTTGTCCGCAATACTTTGGTTTCTCTTGATAAAAAGGGTGAACCTTATGTTGGTATTTTGGGTGTTGATTGTACTTTGACAGGTGAAGATAAGTTTTTTGTAAATGAATTTAAGACGTTTATGCAAGATTTTGACGCTGTTGCCGTTTTAAATTCGATTGAAGAAGATTTGATAGATGTTTTTATTGCTTGTGTTCAAGGTTTGTTTGCAGATGAATATGAACAAATAAAATCAAATGATTTACATTCAATAAGTGTGGTTGTTTCTGCACGTCAGGGTGGCAAGCTAATCAAAGGTTTAGATTTGATTGATGATAGCGAAAATCTTGATTTTATTCAATATAATAAAAAACAAACCGTACAAGGCGAAAATTTTGTATTAACTTGTTGTGCTTCGACTTTATCAAGAGCGAAAAATAAGTTATATGATAATTTGTCAGAAATTAGTTTTGATGGAATAAAATATAGAAAAGATATTTGTCAAAATTAGGTGAAATCTATGAGATTATGCGTTTTTCAAGGTACTTTTAATCCTATTCATAATGCACACTTAAGAGTTGCTGAAGATGTGATTTCTCATTTTGATTTTGATAAATTGTTGTTTATTCCTGCTTTTAATCCGCCTCACAAATCTGCTGATTTGGATTTTTCTCATCATCGTTTGGAAATGGTAAAATTAGCAGTTAATGGTAATCAAAAGTTTGAAGTTTCGGATATTGAATTCAGGCGTGATGGCAAATCTTATACTTATTTAACCATTAAGGAATTATATAATTTGTATGAGATTGATGGAAAAATTCATTTTATTATCGGGACAGATGCGTTTGAAAAAATTGAAACTTGGTATGAAGTTGATAAGTTGAAAGAACTTGTGAAATTTATCGTCTTTGTTAGGGAGGACAAATTTGAAATTTCACGTTATGATTATTTAAAAGATAAGGGCTTTGATTTTGAATTTCAAAAGTTATCTTATCAAGATATATCTTCAACAGAAATACGTGAAACTCTTGAAAAAGGTGAAGATATCGGTTGTTATGTAGCACAGGAAGTAAAGGAATACATCTTAAAAAATGGGTTATATAAAAATTAGCACAGAAGATTTAATGGGTTGGTTGAAGGAAAATTTAAGCGAAGAACGTTATGAACATTCGCTAGGTACAGCAGATAGTGCAAAATTGTTGGCTGAACAATATGGTGAAGATGTGGAAAAAGCTTACGTGGCTGGACTTTTACATGATTGTGCGAAGTGTTTTACAACTGGAAAATTATTAGAAATTATCGATGCAAATTTGAATATTGAAGAAGCCGAAAAAGAGAACTACAAAACTCTACACGCTCCTGTGAGTGCTTTTATAGCTAAAACGGAGTTTGGAGTTGAAGATGATGAAATCTTATCAGCAATTCGTTGGCATACTTTGGGTAACCCTAATATGACAACTTTTGAAAAAATAATTTTCTTAGCTGATAAAGTTGAAAATCGCACAAGAGAAACTTGGTATGCAGACCCGATAAGAGAATTTTTAAAAGAAGAAAACGGGTTGAATAAAGCAATGTTGCAATGCTATAAACAGACCATAAAGTCCCTTGTAGATAGAGATTTGAAGATTTGCCCACTAACTATTGAAATATATAATAGCTTACAAAGAGAGCTTAGTGTTACTAAATTTAATAAATAAGCATGTTTTCCGGATGTTTATGTTACAATTTTTTTAAAACAGAGAGGGCAAAAGATGAAATTACTTGAAATTAAGAATAATTTAGTGAAGTTATCCTATTCCGAGACAGAAACACCTATTCTTGGAAGGTTCATAGTATTGGTTACACCGGAAAAATCATATGTTGCCCAATTTGTAAATTTGAAGTCTGATACTGTAAATAACTTTGCTATTGCAAAATTATTATTTACTTTCACACCAGAAGGTGTTGTAGATAATTATGACGGCTCAATTCCTAGTATCAATTCTGAAGTTTCATTCTTGCCTGCTGATGAATTATTAAATCTTTTGCCTATTGAAACTCCGATTAAAATCGGTAATCTTTCTCAGCAACAAGATATGTTATCTTTAGATGTGTCTGTTTTTGAGCGTAATTTCACAGTTTTTGCGGAAAAAGATTCTCACAAAACAACATTCATTTCTAACTGTATCAGACAGCTTTTCCAAATGAAAGAAAAAAGTGTTGTTATTGATACTTGCAATCTTTTTGAAGATTATAACAAAATCGTTTTTGGTAAAGATTTCAAACTTCCTTTAAATTCAAAAATGATTGATTATATTTTTGAGTATGAACTTTCTGAAGTTGATGCTCCTACAAAGGCGGTTGTTCAGGATATTTTCTATGCGGTTCAACAATATATTCAAACTTTGGATTTTGAATTCTTGCCAATTGACAATTTTGTTGATGTTGTTGCAAGTCAATACAAAGAAATGCAAATGCCTGAATTGGCTCTTTTGAAAAATAAACTTCTAAAATACAGAGATGCAAATGTTTTTGCAAATACTAAAGAAGAAGTTTTTGCCCTAAAAGAAAAACTAAACGAAAAAAATTGTTCTATTATTGATTTGAAAGATATCCATGAGTCATTACAAAATGAAGTTCTTGGATTTATTCATTCAACTTTAGAAACTTTTGAAAAATATATTTATTTATTTGTGCCGCTTACTGATGCAAATTCAGACAAAAAATTGTTAAAACAGTTTGTTAATAATAACCATATTTTCACAACTGTTTTGGTAAGCAGTTCTTATAAATATGCAGAAGAATTAAAACAACACGCTCAAAATATGTTGTTATTTGCACCTCAATCTGTAAATCATGATTTTGCGGCGTATAACACATTCTTGGCTAAATTAAACAATGATGAATGTATAGCTTTTGGTAAATTAACTCAAGGTATTCCATTTATTGTTGATATGGCTGATTTAGAACTTGATTTAACAAGAGATGATGTATTAGGGGACAGATATCAATTTGTACCTGCATTTGATCCTAACATTGAGCTTGTGAGAGTGGATGAATTTGGTACACAAATTCCTGTGAAAAATGTTCAACCTGAATTGAGAGATGAAGAGCCAATTCAAGAAAAAGTGCCTCAAGAAGAAGTTGTTGAAACTGTGCAAGAGCCTGTTGTTTCTCCAATTCCTGAAATTGCTCAACCTCAAATTGAGTTAGTGGAAGAAGAACCTGTTCAAGCTCCTGTGAAATTGCCTGCACTTCCAATTACAGCAAAAATTATAGATGAAACAATTGAGGAAGTTGAAGAAGTTGTTCAGCAAAAAGAGAAACCTGAAATTGTTAAACCTGTTGCAAATATCTTGGCTGCAGTAACTGAAGTTGAAGAAGTTTTTGAAGAATCTGATTTGTCAGTAGAAGAATTAGAACCTGAAAAAGATTTACCAGAATTGACAGATATTTCTGAAGATGATTTTGCTGATGAAAACTTCAATGAAGAACCTGAAGTTGCAGATTCTTTAGATGAAGAAGATTTAGATTTTATTGAAGATACACAATTACCACCGGTTGATTCTTTTGAAGAAGAAATCGTTGAGCCAATTGAAGAATCTTATATCGAAGAACCTTTTGTTCAAGAAGAAGCTCCAGTTGTTCCAGTGTATCCTGCTGATCTTGATTTAGATGCTGGTGAAACCGCAGGTGAATTTGCTCAAGGTGATAGTGTTACCCACCCAAGATATGGCCGTGGTGTAGTGGAAAAGATTATTAAATACGGTAACAAGACACTTTGTTCAATTTCGTTTGAAAATGTTGGACGTCGTCTTTTAGACCCATCAATTTCTGAACTTGTAAAGTTATAATGTAATAACTGTTGCCTATTTTTGATAAAAATGTTACAATCTTCTCAAAATGTAACGGATTGTAAACACGATTTTCTAATGGTCAAAACTCAATAATATCAATATATAGAGAGTATATACTCTTTATATATTAGTGAGGAAGTTTTCTGCATGTAGGAAATTTAGCAATTCGGGATGTTTTTATATATTCATATAAGCAATGTGTGCTTGAGAGTATAAATACTAAAGGAGATGATTCGATGACAGAACCAATTCAAAACTTGTCTGCGTTTGCTACAAGTGGCAAAAGCAAGATTGACAAAAACCATGTGGACATGTCTGACAGAAAGAAATTGAAAGACAATGTGGAGTTCAAACAAGACAAAAAGATTACAGCAGATGAGTACCGTATGCTGAAAAAAGAATTTGGCATGAATGAAGCTCAAGTAAAAGAGTGGCTAGCTGTTGAAGGCGGTCAAGATTTCTTGGAAGCTATGTTACATGCTGAAGGTGCAACTAAAAAAGAAATTAAAGCTGCACGTGAACAAATTGCAAAAGAATTCTTATTAAAAGATAGAACAATTCATTTAGGTTCTAGTGATGCTAATTTAGTTGAACAGTTAAAAGAATTTGGTGTTGATGTTAATGAACAAGCTGACTTCATTGAAGACAATTATATGGCTAAAGAATATCCAATCCAAACAATTACTCCAGACCCAGCTTCTGGTAATACTACTGTTCAAAAAGTAAGGGTTCACGTACCTGAAGATATTAATGGTGATAAATCATTAAAACGTTTAGATTTATTTGAAGCAGTAGAGGATTATGACGCATTTGAAAATATGAATGCTGTTGATTCTAACCCTCTATTCAAAGGTTCTTTGTTATTAGATGAAGAAACTGGTATGTATGTAAAATACAATCGTGAAGAGGGCGTAGATAACCAATACTATCGTTTAAATGGTGATGGTGGTTTGGTTGAAGTTTCAAAAGCGTCTTATGATGGTTTGAAAGCTGCACTTAATGCAGACGAAACAGGAGCTGCTGATGGAGTAGATGAAACTGGTAAAACTGGTGAAACTGAGGAAGTAGTTGAAACACCAGAAGAAAAAGCTGCAAGAGAAGCTCAAGAAGCTCAAGAAAGAGCAGAAGCAGAGGCTCAAGCAAAAGCTCAGGCTGCTGCAGATACAAAGGCTGCATTTGAAAAAGTTAAATCAATTACAGTTGATTCAACAGGTTCAAAACAAAAATTATGGCTACAAGATGTTAGAGATACAGGCGTAGTTGTTCTTAAAAAGAAAGGCTTTGCAGAAAACGGCTTGCCTAAAGAAATCGCAATCGAATTGCCAGGTTCTTATGGTCAAAAATCAGCTGACGGTGTTCAACAAAAACGTTATCAACACTGGGTATTGTTAGATGCTGAAAAAGGTATCTACGGTGATAGAGCTGGTATTCGTAAGTTCCAAGCTTCAATTGATGAAGAAGGAAAAATCAAGTTTACTCAAGTAGATATTGATGATGCTAAAATTAAAGACTTCTTGAATAAAAATACAAAAGTCGCAGCTGAAAAAGCTAAAGAAGCTGGTCTAAATGAAAAACAAAATAAATTCAAAGATGATTTGACTAAAGAAGATACAAAAACATTATTAGACAAAATGTCTGATAGAAACCAAGCTTGGGAAACATATCTTCAAGTTGGTACAGAAAACGGTTATCTAACAGGTGCAAATGGTCTATTTGAAGAACTTTCAGATGAAGGCTTAGCTACAACATTCAAAGATATTGAACCTGCTATCAATGGTTTATTATCAAGAGTACCTGAAGACGTTGTTGCATCTCCTGAATATGCAGAAGTAGCAAAAATTGTCGATGGTATGAGAGCAAATCCTGATGCTAACTTCAATAAGGTTGCCAGAGATTTAGATAATGCCTTGATTAATTTAGCAAAAACTCATATGGCTGGTAATGTTCAAGGTACTAACCATGCTAACAATTCATTCTTAGTTGGCGGTACAGGTGCTAATAAAGTTACTATCCAACCAGATAAAGCTGATTCAATCTGGAAAACAGATGCTAAATTCACAATTGGTGGTCAAAACTACTATATGTATGAGCCAAATGAAGCTCTATGGATTGATAGAGCAATCGACTTCCAAGACTTAGTAACTCATAAAGGTGAAGGCGATAGAGCCCTAATTACAAATGATGTTACAGGTAATAACCGCTACGGTGCAATCAAGTTCGATGCTAAAAAACTTGAATCAATGGGTGAAAATATTTACCTTGAAGGCGGCAATCCAAAACAAAAATATGATATTAAAGCTGAAGACGGCGTAGCTTACATTTATAGTCCAGATGGTTCTGTAAAAGTTCCTATCGAAGATGTATTAAACGGTAGAGCAGGTTTACCTGCTAACGCGCCAGCTGCATCATAAACAAAATCTGTCATCTTTTCATATTACATAATAGAGGCGGGCACATCGTGCCCGCCTCTTCTTTATTTTCTTAAATCTTTCGCACCTTTTAGGTAAACAAATTTTGGTTTAAAATCAGGGGTGCAGTTATAGACAATTAATATTCTCAAGCACATTGGAAGCGATTTTGGGACATCCAATTCGTGGTAACACATCATAGCGACATCATCCCAACCAAATTCTATCCTTGGAAATTTTGCAGGAAAAGCCGCATTTAGATCCTTTGTTGTTGTGAAAATTATGTGTGAAATATCATCAGTTCCTTTAATGTTGTTTTGTTCAAACATTTCACAAAGTAACTCTAAAGTTGCCTTTTTTAGGGCATCTTCAGTGTTATTATCAACTGTGATTGCTCCTCTAATTCCTTTTGTTGTCATATATATGTAACCCTTTTACCCTTTTACTTTTTTACGCCGTTGAACCAATCTCTGGCTGACATTTCGCCTTTACCTTCTGGTTTAACTTTGAGAAGTCTTATAGCTCCGATACCACAGCCAACATCAATACCGTCTTTTGAATTGAAACGAATTTTGCCGGTTGGGATGTCTTCATTAGTAGGTGTTGTTTCTATAACTTTTATAAGTTTGTCATTATAATAGAAAAATGCACTAGGACATCTGCAAACTCCTCTTACTAAGTTGTGAATTTGGATATTTGATTTGCACCAATCAATTTCACATTCCTCTTTTGTAAGTTTATTTGCCATACAAACACCATCTTCGCATTGTTTTTCTGGTGTAAGTGTACCATTTTTTAAACCTATAAGTGTTTCTTCAATCATTTTTGGTGATTTTTCTGCAATTTCATTCCAAAGTTCTTCGCAGTTCATTGTATCTGAAATTGGGATAACTAATTTTTGGCAAATATCACCGCAATCAAGCCCTAATTCAGTAATCATTGTGCAAATTCCTGTTTCTTTATCACCATTTATTATTGCACGCTGAATTGGGTTTGCACCTCTATAACGTGGTAAAAGTGATGCGTGTAGGTTGATTGTTTCGTATTTTGGAATATCCAAAACTTCTTGAGATAGAATTTGTCCAAACGCAAAAGTTACAAAGAAATCAGGTTCAAGTTTTTTTAATTCTTCCTGAATATCAAATTCTTTTCTTATTGATTTTGGTTGGAAAACAGGTAATCCATTTTCAAGAGCAAATTTTTTTATTGGAGATGCTTGAAGTTTATGACCACGACCTGCAGGTTTGTCAGGTTGGGTTACAACTGCAAGAACTTCAATGTTTTCTGATTTGTGTAAATATTCTAACGATTTAAGCCCAATATCAGGGGTTCCAAAAAATACTATTTTAATCATTTTTTGCTATTTCTTCTTCCAATTCTTTTTCATCAACTAATAAATCAGGGTCTAAACTTGGTAAGTTATGTTTTTTCAAAACTTCTTCTGTTTCAAAACGGTTGATACAGTGATCAATGAATAAAACTCCGTCTAAGTGGTCATTTTCGTGTTGGATTGCTCTTGCTAGTAATGAACCGTCTTTTGCTTCTAATACGAATGGTTTTCCGTGTTCGTTTAAAGCTTTAACCATAATGTTTTTGTATCGTTTTACATCTGTATATGCTTCAGGAAAACTCAAACAACCCTCATTACTTTTTATTGCCCCACTTTTCTTAATGATTTTTGGGTTGATAAAAACCATTGGGTTTAGTGGTTCATTGTTTGTTGAAACGTCAATAACAAAAACACGTACGTTTTCGCCGATTTGAGGTGCGGCTAACCCAACACCATTTTGTGCATACATAGTATCCATCAAATCACGAACTAATTCTGTAATTTTTTTTGAAACTTTATGAACTTCTTTTGACGGCTCTCTTAATGATGGTTCGCCGTAATGTACGATTTTTCTTATTGCCATAACTTAACCTTTCTAATCTTCCTATATGCTATATATTACTATAAATTTCGCCTATTTGCAATTTACCTATGGCAAAGTTTTTGCTGATGTGCTATAATTACATTGTGTTTATTATGGTTATGGAGTAATATACATGAAAAAATTGTTTGGAATATGTGGAATTCTTGTTTGTCTGATTATTGGGACAAGTAGTGCGAATGCTTTTGATAGAGAAAAATTGCAAACCGTGTCTGAAATCGGTACATTATCTAATTCTCAAAAGTATATTTTAGCTTTAGATAAATGTAATTCTGCATTGGAAAAATATCCATTTGACCCAGAATTATACTACTGGAAAGCTACAATAAATATCCATCTTGGTGATGGTGAACAAGCCTTAAAAGATATGGATATGGCTATAGAATTAAATCCAAACGATAGTAATGTGTATGTTATGCGTGGAATTTTAAAATCTGAACTTGGTGATAATGACGGTGCTTTGGCAGATTTTGAGCATGCTATCAAGTTGGACTCTAAAAACAGTTCAGCATATTCTATGCGTGCGTGTGTAAAAATTGCAAAAGGGGAATTCAAATCAGCAAATGAAGATTTGGAAATAGCTAATAAACTTCTTGATGAAGAAGAAAAAAATGCTGAAGAGCAAAAAGAAAAAGAAGTTAATACAGAAGAAAATATAGACAAATAGGGGAATGACTATGAGAAAAATGTTAGTTTTACTGTTGAGTGGTGTGCTTTTATCAGGACTTTCTGCTGTTTATGCTCAAGTTCAAGAAAGTCAAAAAGATACTTATTATGATGTTGTGAAATTATTATATGTTGATAAAAATTACAATGAAGCAATGACTAAGGTTAATGCACTAATAGCTGAAACTCCTGACTCAGCTGAATTATACTCATTGAGAGCACAAATTCATGAAGATATGAATAATAAAAGAGCTGCGTTAGCCGATTTTGACAAGTCTGCTGAGCTTGATCCAAAAAATGATGAAACTTTCTATTATAGAGCCGCTTTAAAAATGGATATGGCAAGCCCTCAAGCTGCTTACGTTGATTCAACAAGATGTATTCACTTAAATCCAAACAATGATATGTGTTATATCTTAAGATCAATGGTAAGAGCAGAGTTAGGTGATCAAGCAGGTTCTGCGGCAGACTCAGAAAGAGCAAGAGCTGCAAGAAGTAATGTTCACAAATCGCAAAAAAGTGTTTCTAAATAAAATTATCTTACATCAAGGAACTTGTGAACCTGTGGGATAAGACGACAATTCGGATATATTTCCGTGAATTTATCTAGTATTGAATTACAAAAATCAGAAGTGATAGACATTTTATTGTCTATCATTTTTGGTTGTAAAACAAGTTCAATTCCTGTGTTTTTTCCAATTTCACAGCATTTTGCAATTTCTTCTTCTGAAATATTTTCATCAAAAACAATTTTTGCAAAAGTTTCAGTGTTTGAACAGTTTTTTAAGAAGTTTTCGTGTCTGTCAAAAGTGTTCAAGCCTGTTGCAGTTTCAAGTTTTATATCAGCAGAAATTATATCAATATAATCCTTAATTTTTAGTAAGTTTTCACAAAGTGTTGCGTTTGTTTCAAGATAAATTTTTGTTTGTCCTTCGATAAGTGGTAAAAATTCTTTCAAAAATTCAACAGATAAAAGAGGTTCTCCACCTGTTAGTGAGATTGAATGAAATGATTTTAGGTTATATTCGTTTGAAATTTTTTCGTACAATTCTTGTGGGGTGAATTCTTTTCCATCTGCAAATTCTGTATCGCAATATGCACAGTTTAAGTTGCACCCGCAAAATCTGATAAACAGTTGTTTGTAGCCTACAACCGGTCCTTCACCTTGAATTGAGCTAAATATTTCGTTGATTTTAGTTTTCATTTACTAAGTTCTTTCTCACATCATCTTTTGACAAATTTTTAAGCTTTTCGTATAGCTTAATTTCATCATCTGATAAATCTTGAGAAAATTCAATACTTACGGTAATAATTAAATCACCAACTTTACCATTTTTCTTGATTCCTTGTCCTGCAATACGGAATTTTTGCCCAGAACAAGTGTTTTTAGGTAGTTTTAATTTAATTGTTCCGTCAAAAGTCGGGATTTTTATTTCTTCACCTAAAGCTGCTTCATATGGGGTTATTGGAACATCATAATAAATGTTTTGTTTGTCAAAATGAACTTTTGTCGGGGTTTCGATTTTTACGTTTATGTATAAATCACCGCAAGCACCGCCATTTTTCCCGATGCCACCTTCACCTTTAAGACGTAACTTTGCACCGTCTTTTATTCCTTTAGGGATTGTAACTGTAATTTTCTTGCGTTTTGAAACTTCGCCAGAGCCGTTGCATTCACTACATTTTCCGCCATTAATAAATTTATGACCGTGGCATTTTGGACAAGTTTGGGTAGTGAGCACGTTGATAATTCGCTTACTTCCTGTGATAACTTCTTCAGGGGATATGGTTACATCAGTTGTTATGTTTTGTCCTTTTTGAGGTTTTTTGTTTTCTTTTTCTCTTTTTTGTTTTTTGAATTTCGCATTTAGATATTTGAAAAACTTGATTAAATCAAAACCTCTTTTTTTAGGCTTTTGTTTTTTGTTTTCTTGTTTATCCTGAGGGTGGGTTGTATTGGAATTTTTTGTAGCATTTTGATATTCAGCTTGAGCTTGTTCAGGTGACGTTTTTGTTTTTGCAGGCTCAAAGATACCTTTCAAAATGTTGTATTTTTCTCTTTCTATCGGGTTCGATAGTGTTTCGTATGCTGTTGTGATTTCTTTAAATCTTTCAATAGCTTCAGGGGATTTATTGATATCAGGGTGGTATTTACGGGCTAATTTTCTGTACGCAGTCTTAATTTCAGCAGTGGTTGAATCAACACTGACTTCTAAAATTTCATAATAATTTTTTGTACTATTAAACGCCATATATTTTATCTAATGATAAATTATGGGATTTCAACATCTCTGTTAGTATAAATTTAAAATTTTATAAAATTTAATTAAAAATTCCACAGCTTAGGTAATGATCACCACAATCAGGAATAATTGTAACTATGGTTTTACCTTTGTTTTCTTGGCGTTTAGAAAGTTCAATTGCTGCCCAAACGTTAGCTCCGCCTGAAATTCCTGATAAAATACCTTCAGTTTTAGGTAACATTTGAGTCATATTTATTGCATCTTCATCTTTAACTGGAAGAATTTCATCGACAAGATTTGCATCATAATTATTCGGAATAAAGTTTGCACCAATCCCTTGAATTTTGTGTGTGGCAGATGTTTTTCCGTTTAGTACTTGCGAATTGTAAGGTTCAACTGCAACAATTTTTAGGTTTGGGTTTTTAGATTTTAAATTTTTTGCAATACCACATAATGTTCCGCCGGTGCCTACTCCTGCAACAATAATATCAATGTTTCCGTCTGTATCTTTCCAAATTTCTTCTGCTGTTGTAAGTTCATGAGCTTTTGGGTTTGATGGATTTGAAAATTGTGATGGAATAAATGAATTAGGATTTTGAAGTGCCAGTTCATTGGCTTTATCTACTGCACCTTTCATTCCGTCTTGAGATGGGGTTAATACAAGCTCTGCACCATATGCTTTTAGTAACATTTTTCGTTCTTCACTCATTGATTCTGGCATAGTTAAAATGATTTTATAACCACGAATTGCACAAACCATAGCCAGTCCGATTCCTGTATTTCCGCTTGTTGGTTCAATGATTAAGGTGTTTTTATCTATACGTCCATCGTTTTCTGCATCAATAATCATTTGTAATGCAGCTCTGTCTTTAACTGAGTTTGCAGGGTTAAAGTATTCTAATTTTACTAATATATTAGCTTCTCCGATATTTAATTTATTTAATTGAACAAGTGGTGTTTTCCCTACTAATTCTGTTAAATCCTTGGCAATATTCATAACCAAAACTCCTAATTGTCTAAACTTAAATTGAGTATAAGACAAATATTAAAATTTGTCATGGTGTTTATCCCCACTTGAAGAAGTGCAAAAAAAATGTTATAATTAGATAGAGTAAAAGCGAGGAAGATTTATATATTATGCGTAAATTATTTGCATTCACTTTAGCGGAAATCATGATTACAATGACCATTGTTGGGGTTGTTGCAGCTATGACTATTCCGACATTACATTATCAGAGAGTTAAAAAAGAATATACAGCAAAACTTAAGAACTTCTATAGCAGAATGGAAAATTCTATTCTGGATATGGAAATGGATAAGGGTTCTTTCAGAGATATGAAAAAGCCAACCCAAGGTAATGGTTTTACTTGGTATAGAGAACATATTGATCCATATATGGGTCATGAATATGTTGATAATACACGTAAGGTAATTTATTACAAAGATGGTTCAATGTTGATGACATTCTATACTGGTGGATGTTTAGATGTTGACTATGATGTAAATGGTGATAAAGCTCCGAATAAACAAGGTTATGATAGACATAGATTCTTGTATTGTTTTACTGACGCAGATAGGGTTTCTTGGTTCGGTAACAAAGAGGTGTTCTTTGGTACATATGGTTCAGGACAAACCAGTGCTGGTACATCAAGGGATTCAATGATTGCTAAATGTTTGGCAGAGAAATCATGGTGTACAAAACTTTTACAAAACGACCAATGGGAATTTAAAGGTGATTATCCACTTAAATTCTAGGGAATATTTAAAAGGACATTCATTTGTGAATGTCCTTTTTTAATTCTAGTATGTAATCTTCCAGTTGTTCCTTTCAACTAACGTGTAACAAGTCGTATAGTATCCTGACGCAGCCGCTCCTGTGCACCATTTTTTTAGGTTTTCGTCATTTTGAGCATTGTTACCTGTACCGTCAAAGATTCTGCCCTTTTTAGATATACGGAATGCGAAAAAATCTCTACCTAAAATGTTTGGTTTATCCGTTCCGTTCAAATCTACATAAAAAATTCCGTACGGAGCATCATCAGGATCTCCGGTTATTGTAGTATTGGTGCTTAATGCATAGGCAATAGTTACACCGTTTTTTAGTTTTCTGGTAACGTAATTAGGAAAACTTGCAGCTTCTCCGCTAATTCTGGAATAAGACTTAGCTACACAATTACTTCTTGTTGTGCATTGATCTGCAATTGCGAAGTTACTTTCAGAAAGTAATGCTGTTGGGCTTTTGAAATCAGTGTGTTCTAATGTTTGAACTTTATTTTTAACTAATTGATCACCAGTGAAGTTTTGTATTGTTAAAGATAAATTCTTTAATTGAGCAGCTAATAGCTTTCTATTCATATCTTCAACAACTGCAGGAATAGCTAATGCTGCTAAAGCCCCAACAATTGCCAGTGCAATTAATAATTCTGATAGTGTGAATGCTTTTCTATTTAGCATTGTTATCTCCTTAATATGTTTTGTTTAAGTAATTTGGATCAAATCCTGACTGTTCTAACAAGTAGTAACAAACTTCAGTGTTACCAGATTTGCATTTGCTAAGTAACGTATTGTTAGAAGTTTCCGTAGTACCTGCAGAAGTTCTGATACATCCACCAACGGTTCCAACTTGACGTCCTGATGTTGGGTCAGATGTTTTTGCAAGACAAGGTAAGTGTCTATCTACACCTAAAATGTTAGGACCTTTTGGCCCGTTTAAGTCAATACTAATAGGCATATGACCCGGTGCAGTTGATGTTGTGTTAGTTGTAAGAAGATCAATTACAACACCGTTAGTTAATAAAACTGCTTTTTTTGAATAAGCTAAACTTGTTGATCCACCGCTTGCTGTTTTGTAATCTGTTGAAGTGTTTGCATAGCAAGAGTTTGGTGGGTTTGCAGTACAAACCTCGGCAACGTCAAAAGTTCTTTGTAAGAACTTGTCCGGTGTTTTGTAAATTGCAGTATCTTCTATGTTAGTTACGTTTGCTCTAATCAATTCTGTCTGAATAGCATCATTTAATTGAGAAACTGTATTTTGTAATAGTGCAACGTTTGCTCTGTTTATGGAGTCTTTTATTAGCCCAGGTAAAACTAGAACACCAAGCACACCAACAATGCTAAGTGTAATAAGTGCTTCAGATAGAGTGAATGCAGGCTTTTTTATCTTAATCATAACCAATCCTCATAAATTATATATATCTATTTTAACATTATTTTGCAAAAAGTTCAATTGCCTTGACTGAATATTTTGAGCGGGGTAAAATTTTCTTGTATATAAGGTGAAGGGAGTAAAAAATGACTAATATACAAGTTTCACATGAAATCCTAGAAAAATGCTGCGTAGCTCGTGGCGTAAAAGGGGTACCTGCTCCAATTCCTCAAGAAGGAGAATGGACAAAATGTAAAGAGATTAAAGATATTTCTGGTCTTACTCACGGTTGTGGTTGCTGTGCACCTCAACAAGGTACTTGTAAATTAACACTTAACGTTAAAGAAGGCGTTATTCAAGAAGCATTAGTAGAAACTATCGGTTGTTCTGGTATGACTCACTCAGCAGCTATGGCTGGTGAAATTCTTCCTGGTAAAACAATCCTAGAAGCTCTTAATACTGACTTGGTTTGTGATGCTATTAACGTTGCTATGAGAGAATTGTTCTTACAAATCGTTTACGGTAGAACTCAATCTGCGTTCTCTGAAAACGGTCTTCCAGTAGGTGCTGGTCTTGAAGATTTAGGTAAAGGCTTATGCTCTATGTGTGGTACTATCCACTCTACAGCTCAAAAAGGTGTTAGATACCTTTCTCTTACTGAAGGTTATATCTTAAAACTTGGTTTAGATAAAAACAACGAAGTTATCGGTTACCAATTCGTTAACCTTGGTAAAGTTATGGATGCAATCAAAAAAGGTGTTGATCCTAAAGAAGCTTACGAAAAGAATATCGGTACTTACGGCAGATTTGCTGATGCTGTTAAATACATCGATCCTCGTGAAGAGTAAGAATTGTATTGTTAATTAAAATAGAAAAGGAAATAAAATTATGACAGTAAAATTTGAAGGACAAGATAGACGCGAGGCTACTCTAGCTAAAGTTTTACCTGAATATGGTCTAAAAAGCTTGGAAGAAGCTCGTGAACTATGTTTATCAAAAGGTATTGACGTAGATGCTATCGTTAAAGGTATCCAGCCAATTGCGTTTGATAACGCTTCTTGGGCATACACTTTAGGTGTAGCTATCGCTATTAAAAAAGGTATTACAAATGCAGCTGATGCGGCTGAAGCTATTGGTTTAGGCTTACAAGCTTTTGCTATCCCAGGTTCAGTTGGTGACAGAAGACAAGTTGGTATCGGTCATGGTAACTTAGGTGCTATGCTTTTAAGAGAAGAAACTAAATGTTTCTGTTTCTTAGCTGGTCACGAATCATTCGCAGCTGCTGAAGGTGCTATCGGTATTGCTAGAAACGCTAACAAAGTTAGAAAAGAACCTCTAAGAGTTATCTTAAATGGTTTAGGTAAAGACGCTGCTTACATCATTGCAAGAATCAATGGTTTCACTGCTGTTGAAACTGAATATGATTTCAAAACAGGCGAATTGAAAATCGTTAAAGAAACTCCATTCTCAGATGGTGAAAGATCTAAAGTTAGATGCTATGGTGCAGATGACGTTTCTGAAGGTGTTGCAATCATGATTAAAGAAGGTGTTGACGTTTCTATTACTGGTAATTCAACTAACCCAACTCGTTTCCAACACCCAGTTGCTGGTACTTACAAAAAATGGTGCTATGAAAATGGTAGAAAATACTTCTCAGTAGCATCAGGTGGTGGTACAGGTAGAACACTTCACCCTGATAACGTAGCTGCTGGTCCAGCTTCTTACGGTATGACTGATACTATGGGTAGAATGCACGGTGATGCTCAATTCGCTGGTTCATCTTCAGTTCCAGCTCACGTTGAAATGATGGGCGTTATCGGTATGGGTAACAACCCAATGGTAGGTGCAACTGTTGCATGTGCTGTTGCTGTTTCTCAAGCTATGGCTAAGTAGTCATCGTTAAAATAGATTATAAAAATCCGATGTTAACATTTATGTTAATGTCGGATTTTTTAATTGTTAAGTTAAAGTGCATATAAGTCTTATTATATAAATATTAAGTATATACTTGATATTTAACTTGTACCCCCATTTAAGAAATGTTAACAATATTTGACCAAAAAGGCAATTTTTTCAAAAAATATACCTTTATATAAGTGTAAGGGGAATGCAAAGCATTTCAAAAGAAAAGAAAACGGGAAAAATTATTGCTATTCGTATGAATAGACGTTATATGTGATAAGGATATAAGCAAAAAAGTTTTTTTTATACTCTCTCTCTTAATATCCTCGTGTTTATTTAATGTTGCCATAATCTGGCAACTTTTTTTTTGTTGTAAAATATTTTTATGAGTAATTTGTTTGATTTTGATAAAGAGTATGGAGTTGTAGTTGGTACGGATGAAGCAGGCAGGGGGCCTGCGGCGGGTGGCGTTTTTGCAGCTGCGGTATATTTTCCTGAGGTTACGGATGGTTTAATTCAAGATTTAGCACGACTTAATGACTCTAAAAAATTATCTGAAGTTGCCCGTGAAAAACTTTATGATGTTATTATTTCAAATACTATAAATTCTGTTATCTGTGTTGAAGTTGATGAAATAGAAAAAATAAATATCTTAAATTCATCTTTAAAAGCAATGAAACTATCTTGTGAAAATGTTATAAAACAAGCAGGATTGACAGATTTGATTACTCTTGTTGATGGTAATAAATTGATTAAAAATTATATTTACCCACAAAAATTTATTGTTAAAGGGGACGGGAAATCTGCATCAATTGCGGCAGCAAGTATTTTGGCAAAAGTTACCCGTGACAGATATATGAAACAATTAGCCCAAGAATTTCCTCAGTATGGTTGGGAGAAAAATGCGGGTTATCTGACAGCCGCTCATTTAAAAGCCATTGATGAATACGGTTTGTGCAAATATCATAGACCCTCTTTTTTGAGAAAGCATTTTGAAAAACAAAAACAATTAACTTTGTTTTAATTTTAATTCTTAGATTTTATTATTAATAATTGTAAACATCTTTTGTTAAACTCTAAAGTTTCTGACTAAAGTTGCCGATAACTTATTTGTAATCAGAAATCTATGGAGTAAAAGATAATGTTAAAGAAGATAACAACACCATCAAACAACAGATGCGAAAGTGTTGAACTAATATTAAGAGGAGCAAAAAAACGCCGTGTATTGGCGTATGCTAATGCGAATGAAATCAATTCAGACGCAGGAATCAAGGCGAACCTATCCGCTGTAAAATAATATTTCTAGAATAATAATAAGAAGAAAAGAGAGATTATGATAAAGCCACCTAAAGGGTGGCATTTTTATTGTGATCGGTCGCACTGGGCATTATGCTACCAATCATAACTACAACTTGTAGGATTAATGTTTTATTCTAGTTCATCAAGAATAAATTTACCGATTTTGCCTTCTCTAAAATCTCTCAAAATATAAACAGCAGTCCTTTCTCTGTCTGTTGAACCACCTGTTAAAAGCCAATTTCTTTCGATTGAGATATTGTCTAGTGTTAATTCTTTTTCTTCCGGTAATTTATAATATTCTCTAAATGTTTTTGCTTGAGTTTCATTTAGCATATCTAATAATTCTTGAGCGACCATTTCGTTTGAGTATGCGTTTTCAGAAATTGAATTTACGAACGCTAATTTCTTTGCTCTATCTTGGTCTTCTTGTTTCATTGGGATAATCCCAGGGGTATCAAGAAGTTCTAATTGAGGGTTAATTCTAACCCATTGTTGTTGTCGTGTAACGCCTGCTTTAGCTCCAATTTTTGTTTTTGATGAGCGGGTTAATTTATTAATAATACTTGATTTTCCGACGTTTGGCATGCCAACTACCATGACTCTTGCAGGGCGTCTTAAAAGACCTTTTGCCATAATGGCTTGAATTCTTGGTTCAGATAGTTCAACGGCTTTTGAAACAATATGTTTAAGATCTTTAGAATTTTTTGCGTCAGTTGGAATTACTGGAAAGCCTGTTTGTTCTTCTAAGTGTTTAATAAATTTATTTAATTCTGATTTTACAGTCAAATCAGCCTTATTAAGCAAAATTAAACGAGGCTTTTGACCTAAAAGCCTCGTTATATCTTCATAACAACTTGAAAGCGGTAATCTTGCATCAAGAACTTCAATTACGGCATCCACTAAAGAAAGTTGTTCTTTCAACTTTTTTTCAGCTTTGGCAATATGACCTGGATACCAGTGAATGTGAAGCTTATCTTTTTTCAATTTTTTCCTTAATACGAGTTGCTTTACCAGAACGTTCTCTCAAGTAGTATAATTTAGCACGTTTAACATCACCACGTCTGATAACGTTGATTTTGTCGATACGTGGAGAGTTGATTAAGAACACACGTTCTACACCAACGCCTTGGAATACTTTTCTAACTGTGATAGTTTTGTTAAGACCTGAACCGTGCATTTTGATGATAGTACCTTCGAATGCTTGGATTCTTTCTTTGTTACCTTCAACGATTTTAACAAAAACTTTTACTGTATCACCAGCGTTCATTTCAGGTAATTCTTTACCTAAATACGCTTTTTCTAATTCATCAATGATTGGGTTATTCATTTTTGCTTTCCTTTATATTTCTAATCTATTACTAAATTGTGTAATTCCTTAATCGGTGTTTTTATAACTTTTCCACACAAAGTTCACCGACGCACGTCAATATTGTAATCCTATTACAAAGAAACTTATTTTGCAAGCGGTGGGGAGATTTAATGTTACTAATTATTACGGGTGTAAATTTGTGTTATATATTCGGGGTTAAACACTTGAATTATTAATTAAATAGTATTATAATAATATTATAGGGTTTCTTTGTAAAAATTTGTAAAAAAGGAGTATAAAAAACTAAAGTTTCCCCAAGTGCTAGCCGTACACACTAATAAGTGTGTAAACTGTGAGGTATTGGATATGAAGAATAGTCTTAAGTTTAAAAATTTGTCTATTGCAGCATTGGCAGGTTTGGCTTCCTTTGGTGTGGGTGTTAATTCTGTTCAAGCAGAAGAAGCTCCTGTGGTGCAAACTTTAGGTGATGCAAGTGCTTATACATTGACTAAACTTGAAACTGAACCAAGTTCAGGTATCTCAAATGTTATTACAAATTATGTTTATGATGAAGTTTCTGGAAGTTTAAATAAGGAATATTATAGATACGATTTAGCAAAAACAGAATACGGTTCAGGTGCTAATACAAGGTATTACAAATGGGTTGATGGAGTTATGACAAGGATTGAAACCGATGCAAACGGAAATCCTTTAGAAACTCCTGAAATAACAGTTAAAAACCCAAACAGTGGTGCTTGTATGTGGCGTCCAAACAACCAAACTGTAAATGGTCATTGGTATGTTGATCAAAACGGTTCAACTCTTGATGGTTGGGGTTCAACTTCAAGTCCATTCAAAAGTAATGTTATAAATTCTTACTTTATTGAAAGTTCTGCAACTGGTGTTAATGGTCAAACCAACCACGGCGGTGCGATAAGAGGTTTTAGTATGTCAGAATATACTGGCATTTCAGGTACTTTTATCGGAAACCACGCAACAGCATCTGGTGGTGCTATTTACAACTATGTTCAATATACTTATAATCCTGAAGATGCCTATGCAATAATCGGGGATATCAATGCTGATTTTATCGGTAACTATGTGAACAATACTGTTGGCGATTTTATGGAGCACGGTGGTGGCGGTGCTATCTTTAACAGTGGTATTGATGGTTCTGGTTTTAATGTAGAAATAGGTAATATTACAGGTAATTTTATTGGAAACTATGTAACATCTGAAAGATTCAATGTCTATGGTGGTGCAATTCAAAACCAAACTGCAAAAATTGGTGATATTAAAGGCGATTTTGTAAATAACCATATCTTACAAACTGCAAATTATAAGAACGCTTTTGGTGGTGCTATTTATAATGCAAATTCTCACGCAGGAAAAGGTGCAGTTATTGAGAGTATGACTGGAGATTTTGTTGGTAATTATGTGAAGGCTTCTGGTGGGAATGCTTCTGGTGGTGCTATTTATAATGGTTATGACCCAATACTTATATCTGCTGATGCAACTTCAACAATAAAGTTAATTAATGGTAATTTCTATAATAACTATGTTGAAGGTAATCATGCCCATGGTGGTGCAATTTATAATACAGGTTATCTACCAGATATCAATGCTAATTTTATCGGTAACTATGCTTTAGCTACAAAGGTTTCGTATTCTTACGGTAGTGCACTTGGTGGTGCGATTTACAACACAGCTAAAGGTATAATAGATAGCGTTGAAGGTGATTTTATTGGTAACCACGCTGGATCTGGTGGTGCTATTTATAACAACGCAACTATTGGTGAGCTAAAATCTAATTTTGTTGGTAACTATGCAACAGAATCAGGTGGTGCTATTTATAATGAAGGTGGTACTATTGAAACTATAAACTCAAATTTTGTTGGTAATTATTCTGCTTCTGGTGGTGCGATAGCTAACCAAGGCTATATTAAAGAAATTAATGGTAATTTTGATTCTAACTATGTAATATCTGCAGATGGTGGGGGTGCTGTGGGTGGTGCATATACAAGTATACTTGCTGGTGTGGAAAATCCTGAAATTGCAATTCAAGGTCTTGGTACAAATATCAAGGGTGATTTTACTAACAAC
>JAZSDA010000024.1:0-9370 GCA_045530955.1 Candidatus Gastranaerophilaceae bacterium | reverse complement strand
CAGAACAGCTTTGTCGATTTCTACTTTTTCTAAAGAACTTGGCAGTGCACTTGAAATCTCTGTTTATCTAAAAGATAGTGTTGAAGCTAAAAATGTAAAACGTGAAATTCAAGAGTTCAAGCATGTTGAAAAAATTACAATAATTCCAAAAGCTGAATCTTGGTCTAAATTAAGAACTGAAATGAGTTTACCAAATATCGATAACCCTTTACCTGACACTCTTCACGTAAAGGTTGATAAACCTGAAAACTTGCAAGTTGTATTTGATAATATCAGAAAAATACCTGCCGTTGAGGATATGAGTTACGCTAAAGACTTAGCTTCAAAAATCGAATTAATAAATCATGTTGTTAAAACCATTACCCTTGTCGTTATTGGTATTATGGCACTTTTAACAATAACTATTATCAATAACACTATCCAACTTGTTATTCAGTCAAGAAAAGAAGAAATTGAAATTATGCGTTTGATGGGTGTTAGCAACTGGTATATTAGATTCCCATTCATTATGCAAGGGGCTTTCTACGGATTTACAGGTTCATTACTTGCAATGATTCCTTTAGGTTACGTACAAAACGCCTTAACTAATATGCACAAGTTCTTTATGATACCATCACCATCTAATGCTCAAAATATAGTTACTATCATAATGTTTAGTATGAGTATTCTTTTTGGTGCAGTGGGTAGTTTCTGGTGTATCAAAAAACACTTACAGGTATAATATTTAATGGCAGATAACAACAATATACTATTAGTTACAGACTACGAAGAAATAGCAAAATCTATGCTTGAAAAGTTGATTTTGCTAAGAAATAGTGACTGTATCACAATCTGCAATACAAAGAACCTAAAAAAAGCACTAACAAACTCTTTATACAGTATCGTAATATTGCATGAAACCGATTCTGAAGATTTAACAGTAAAGCTTATTTCAAACATTAAAGAAACAAAAGCTGATGTTGAAATTCTTCTATTACTTAACGTAAATAATCCAAGACTAGTTTTAATGGCTTATGATATTGGAATTTTTGACTATTTTACATTGGATTCAAACGAATATGACATACTAATTAAAACGATTAATTGTTTTAAAATGCGAACTTTGAAAGAAATTTCTGCAAGAAATGAAAAATTTTTATATCAACAAGGTGTAATTGATAATAAAACTAACTTATATCAATACAAACACCTAAAAGAGGTTTTTCTTGAATTTGCGGATAATTTAAAAATACAAAATGGAACATTTGTTGTTCTAACCCTTGATGAGAGTACAAAAACTAAAATTTCAATAAACAGACTTGCAACAGCTATTAGATCTTCTATCAGAATGGATGATATTGCGGCAGTTGGCAAAGCTGGAAAATATTATATCGTAATTCCAAACATCGATATTGAAGGCACAAAAGATGTCATAAATAAAATTCAAGATAAAATGGGAAGCGAATTTAAAGTTCGTGCAGGCTTATCTAAAATCGGATTGAACTCGTTTGATACACTTGATAAAAATGCTAACGATAGCTTAATTTCAGCCATACAAAATGATGTCATTCTTGCTTGCTTAGATGAAAATATTGAAATGCAAAACTCTTGGTTAGATGACGATGAAACTACTACTAAAAAGAAAGATTTCAAACTATTCAAGACAATATTTAAAAACAAGTTAGAAACAGTTATCACACCTATATTTTACAGGCATCAAAAAGATTTTGAAAACAAATTAACTAATACACAAGTAAGCCAATATGCAAACGACATCGAATGTGTATTCAGTTTAAAAAATGATATTTTACATAGCGAACTTACAATCAGATATAATGGTTACGCTAAGTTCAAAATAGAAATACTACACAGCGGACTTGATAGTGCTGAAAATACAAAAATGGAAATTCCGTTAAAAGATATGACAAATAAGTTGTTAATATCACTACTAAAACAACTGAAAGATGAATATAAGAAAACAGCTTTTGCGAAAGGGAACGAAGATGCTTAATATAGAACAAAGTGCTTTGCTTATTATTGATATACAAGAAAAACTTGTTATGGCATCAAAATACGGCCCTGAAGTGGCAACAAATGTTGCAAAACTTGCTAAAGCTGCAAATATTTTAGCTATTCCAACCCTTGTAACCGAACAGTATCCACAAGGGCTAGGAAGCACCGTTACGGAAGTTCAGGATAACTTAAGCACAACATACTCAAGATTTGAGAAAAAAGCTTTCTCAGCATTATTAGAAGAAGAAATTTCTAATAAAATTTCAGAGTTGAAGGCCAACGGAATAACCCAAATTGTTCTTTGCGGTATTGAAACTCATATTTGCGTATTGCAAACAGCTGCAGATTTAATTTCTAACGGATTTGAAGTATTCGTTATAAAAGATGCTTGTGCAAGTCGAAACAAAAAAGAATACAAAACAGGGTTAGAACTATTAAAACAATATGGCGCAAAAATCTCTTGTGTTGAAATTGCACTGTTTGAATGGTTAAAAACAGCAAAACATCCAAATTTTAAAGAAGTACAGGCTTTAATAAAATAGATTAAGAACTTTGGATAACCATTTCACAATTTTTGCAATCAAATTTTAGCGGATATTTTTTACCCTTAACATCCACAAGGTATAACTTTTTACATGGTTGACCACATAATCCTGCTGCAAATTTAAGACAATGTTTTGTACGCATCAATTCAATACCTGATGGGATATTAGTTTTTGTTTCTAAAGCATCCTCTAAAACTTCACAATTACAATTTGAATAAAACTGTTTTGCATTATCATTAAAAACATTACCTCTGTAATCAATTTTAGACTCAGGATAATCCGCATAACAGATAGGTTTTTGAGAATTACGTTTATAATTGCGTAATCTTTCGTTACTTAATAATTGTAATAATTCACGTCTTAAGTCGTTAATTTGTGAAACAGGCAAAAATGAAATATTATCATCAATAATATTGATTTCAGTGCATTTAAAGATAGTTTCACCTGTTTTTACAAACTGATTTTTCAAAGCTTCTTTCATTTTATCCATATTTTTAGGTGCTTCACCTATTGGTAACTGAATTTTAGCCTCATTAAAATCCTCATCCTTTGCATAAACAAAACCAGCTTTTATCTCTAATTCAACACCAACTTTTCTCACTGTTTTCGATACTTCCAGCTGTTTTTCAAATTTTGCATCAAAATTGCGATACAACAAAGTACCTGATTTAATACCGTCCATTTTATTTGGATAAACTTTATTACCCTCAACTTTATTTACCAAGAAACCAGTCATTTCACCATCATTTATAAAACATAAACCGTCTTGCGGTGATAATTTAGCATCAATTTCAAAATAATTATGAAAAATTCGTTTAACTTTACCAATTTTTTCACCTCTTGATTTTGGTGATAAGAAGTTAAAACACTGACCTCTTTCATTTAAAAAGTAATCCGTATAACCCCTATTAAAGGTTTTATCAGGATTTGGTTCAAAATCTAAATACACTTGACCTGATGAGGTGCGTATTGCATACTTATTTAACTCATCATTATAATACGCAACAACATTTTTAACATAATTTATATCTTTTAATCTACCCTCTATTTTAAAGGATTTTACCCCGACATCAACAAGAGATTTTAAATGATTTGAGGCATTAAAATCCTTTAATGAAAGTAAGTATTTATCTTTTAAAATAACTTTTCCTTTTTCGTCAACAAGAGAGTATTTCTTACGGCAAGGTTGAGCACACTCCCCACGATTTGCTGAACGACCACCATTAGCGTAAGAAAAATAACATTGTCCACTATAAGAAACACATAATGCACCGTGTACAAAAGTTTCAACCTCACAACTAACGTTATCACAAATCTCTTTTATCGAATCTAAAGATAATTCTCTAGCCAAAATAACGCGAGAAAGTCCCATATCATCAAAAAATTTAGCTTTTTCTAAAGTACGGTTATTACACTGAGTACTTGCGTGGATTTCAATAGGTGGTAACTTACCATCAATTGCTGATTTAAGCAGTCCCATATCCTGCACTATAATAGCATCTACACCTATTTTATATAATTTATGAACCAAATTAATTGCTTCTTCCAATTCTGTATCATTAAGAATTGTATTAATCACAACGTGAACTTTTACATAAAATAAATGTGCATAATTTACTAAAGTTTCTATATCAGACAAGGAATTCGGAGCATTTTTACGTGCACCAAAATTATTCGCTCCGATATAAATCGCATCTGCACCACTATTAATAGCGGCGATTGCAGTCTCTAAGTTTTTTGCTGGAGCTAATAATTCTACCTTTTTCATACCGTTATTTTATAACAAAAATTATTATATATCGTAATATTTACGATTAAATTTTACAATTAATGATAAAATTAACAAAAGGGTAAAGTATGAAAATTTCACTAATAAATCATGGATGTGCAAAAAATCTAGTCGATGCAGAACTAATGCTAGGAATACTAGTAAAAGCAGGCTATCAAGTAACTTTAGATGATAATGATGCGGATATCATTATCGTAAACACTTGTTCATTTATACACGACGCTGAAAAAGAATCAGTTCAAAGTATATTGGAGATGGTAGATGCGGGCAAAAAAGTAATAGTTACAGGCTGTTTATCACAAAAGCATAACCAAGATTTAAAAGAAGCTATTCCTGAATTAGCAGGAATGATTGGTACTGCAAACCTTAATGATTTGGTTAAAGTTATTAAAGATATTGAAAATAATAAATACAGCACCTATATTGATGAAAAACCTAAATATATCTACCCTGAAAACGTAGATCGCCAACAAATAACAATGGGTGCAAGCTCTTACCTAAAAATCGGTGAGGGATGTAATTACAAATGCGGTTACTGTGTAATTCCAAACCTACGTGGGAAATATGTATCAAGACCAATCGAAAACATCGTAAAAGAAGCTGAATTATTAGTAAAAAAAGGTGTTACAGAAATTATACTAATCGCACAAGATACATCATCTTATGGTATTGATTTATACGGAAAACAAGCCTTACCAAAATTATTAGAAGAATTAAATAAAATTGAAAATTTATCTTGGATAAGAATAATGTACGCATATCCAAGCCAAATGACCGATGAACTAATCGATGCAATTGTAAGACTGGACAAGGTTGTAAAATACGTAGATATTCCTCTTCAACACTCTCATCCTAGAGTTTTGGAATCAATGAGAAGACCAGTGATGGATTATAGAGAACTTGTTAAAAAATTAAGAGAAAAAATTCCTGGAGTTTCTGTTAGAACCTCACTGGTTGTAGGGTATCCTGGGGAAACAGAAGAAGAATTTGAACACCTATACAACTTCGTAAAAGACGTTAGATTTGACAGAATGGGTGCGTTTGAATACTCAAAAGAGAAAAATACATATTCTTATAATTTAAAAGGACACCTACCTGCAAAAGTAAAAAAAGAAAGACGTAATAAGCTAATGGAATTGCAACAACAGATTTCATTAGAAAACAACCAAAGTCGTATCGGCAAAACCTTAAAATGTATTGTTGAGGGGTACACAGATGATGGCGTGATAATTATGCGTTCTGAGTATGATGCACCAGAAATTGATGGCGTAGTTTATGCAACATCAGAAAGACAAGTTGTTCCGGGGGACATTGAAGACGTAAAAATCACAAAAGCTGATGAATACGACTTATTCGGAGAAATTATAGACTAAACGAAAGGCAAACAATGGAATATATTGAAAATAAAGAACTTGAAGAGAAAGAGATAAAAGGCATATTTACAGATATGATTAAATATGCACCGTCAAAACTTTGCGGTATGTTCGGGAATATGATTGCTGTACCAATTTATACAAGTTTATTTTCACAACAGCAATACGGATTATACACAATCTCAATCGCAATGTTGTCATTCTTGTGCATAATCTTCTCTGACTGGGTTGGATTATCAGGCTTAAGATTTTTCAGACGACACCAACTTGTTGATGATTTACCTAAATATCTTTCAACTCTTGTAACCATTTTAACTTTCAATATGATTTTAATGTTTGCAATAGCATTTATTTTCAAAAATAGTTTATACAGTTTCTTCCATGTACCATTTAAGTACTTCTTAGCTGTATTATTCTTGATTATACCTGTTGCAATCAGAGCCTTGTTATCTCAATTGCTAAGAGCTCAACTAAAATCAATTTCATACACAATTGCAACCATCTTAAACCAATTTGCAACAATACTTATGGCAGTATGCTTTGCAAAAATATTTAATATGGGTGCAGCATCAATTTTGTTAGGTATGGGTGTATCAATATCACTAATCGATATATTATTACTCTATCAAAGTGAAATTTTAAAGGTTTTTAAATTCCAAAAAATCGAATGGAAATTCATTTTCCCAATAATTTGTTATGGAATTCCACTTGCCGCAACATCACTTAGTGCTTGGATTATAACCCAAAGCAATAAGTTTATTATGAACAGTATCAGTGGTTTTGAGAAAGCAGCCCTTGTTGGAGCAGGCTATGGGATAACTTTGCCGATTTTAATGCCATTATTTGCAATGATTACTGTTGCTGCTATTCCTAGAATTATTAACTTATATGAAGGCAAGGTAGATGTTCGACCAATCATTACAAAATTCCTAGGATACTATATTCTAGTAGCTTTGCCACTAGTTACAGTAATGTCTTTGTATAGCTTGGATATGGCACACATCTTCATTAAAAACCCACAAATGTATGAAGCAAGTCAACTTGTACCATACTTCGCTTATGGGGTATTTTTCCTTGCTATGACTGACTATACAACATTACAATATCATTTGGCTAATAAAACCCACATTGAATTCACAATCAAACTAATTTCAGGTATCATCGGAGTTGGACTAAACTTTGCGTTAATCCCAAAACTTGGATTGGCAGGGGTTGGTATAGCTACATTTGCGGCTAACTTCTTATACTGCTTATTGAGTATGATTATTGTTATTCCAAACTTAAATCTTCGTTGTCCAACTAATATGTTGGTAAGAATATTTGTTGCTCTTATTCCTGCTACGGGAATCTGGTATTGTTTTAAAACATTTGGTTCAGGAATAACTGGAATTTATCAAATAATAGCACTGCTTTTAGTGTTCTATTTGGTTTACTTCTTTGGATGCCGTAAATTCATAAAATTACCGGAGTAACAAAACTTAACATATCTTTCATTAATAGCAACTTTAAATGTTTTCAAACGTTTAATAATTATGCAGGACATGTGCGTCATGCCTTAAAAATTCGTAATAAAAACAGATTTTTATGTGTGCTCTTGCTAGAATGGTAAGCATTCTAAACTATTATCGATAATTTTAATAACGTTATGAAAGGATTTAAAATGAGAATCAGCAAAAGACCGAAAAGAATAGTTGCAGCGGCTATTACTGCGATGTTCTTATCACATCAAACTTTGATGATGTCTGTTGTTGCTTCAGAGATTACTGGTGTAACTGGTAATAATGGAGTTTATAACATTGACCCTAGTGCTTTAATCAATGGTACTGACATTGGATATCGCAAATACAAAGACTTTAACTTAGACAAAAACGATGTTGCCAACTTGATTTACAGATATGGCGACACTGATATCAATACATTCGTAAACCTTGTTGATAACCAAGTAAATATCAACGGTTTAGTAAATACTATGAGAGATGGCAGTTTCTATAACGGAAAAGCTATCTTTATTTCACCAAACGGAATGGTAGTAGGTGCATCAGGTGTACTTAACGTAGGTTCACTAGGCATATATACACCAAGTCATAGTGTTTATGAAGAATACAAAGCAAATCCAACTGCAAACTTAAATACAATCACAAAAGTTGACAATAATAATGGTGCAAAAGTTATTACAATCAACGGTAAAGTTATCGCAGCTAACGATGTTGAGTTAAAAGGCGGTATGGTAACTGTTGGCGAAACAGGCTCTATTATTGCAGGTGTAAACCAAACAAAAATGGCAGCCTTAACAACACACAACCAAGCTGATGCGTTATTCAGTCAACTTGTAAATACATCTACAATGAACACTGCAAACTCATTTGCAAGTGATAATGGTAATATTTATATTAAATCAGGACAATTAGCTGAAAATACAGGTATCAATATTGAAGGTCAACTTAAAAACTTTGGTACTGGTAATATCCAATTAATGAACTCTGGTGCAAACGGAATTAAAGTATCAGGGGTAATTGAAAACGCTAATGGTATCGTAAAAGCAAATAGCAACTGGGGTGGAATTGACATCTCAGGTGATATTTATAACAATGGCACAACACAAATTTTCAACGTTCCTGCTGACGGACAAGTTAGTTTCACTTCTGACGGTGAAAAATACACATACACTATTGATGCAGAATCTGGAGTAAACATTTCAGGTAATATCGAAACAAACGGTACTACAACAATTACTAACACAGGTACTAAAGGCATTGATATTTCAGGAACAGTTGTTAATACAGGCGAATTAAGCATTCAAAACGGTATTGCAGGTGATAGTGAAACTGCTACAACAAGAAATGCTCAAATGGATGCTTTAACAATTACCGGTAAAGTAAATAACCAAGGTAATGCAAACATTGTTAACTATGCGACTGGCGGCTTAAACATCGATGGCGAAATAACAAACAATAATGCTAACATAGATTTAACAGGTGAAACTACAATCACTAACCACGCTGGGGTTTTAAAAGTTGATGGCTTAGTAGATACAAACGAAGCTGAATTAACTATGACTAACAATGGCGAAAACTTTGAAATTAACGGCACAATTATTGGTACAAATAATAATGTAAACCTAATTAATAATAACGGTGGAATTGACCTAAATAGCACAGGTAATGTTAATGCTACAGAAAACGTGAACATCACTAACATTGGTACTGGTGGCGTAAACGTTAAAGGCTTAGTTAACGCTCAAAGCAACGTTAATATCGACAACAAAAACTCTAACGTTGTAATCGGTGATAACACAGATAATAACAACTATGTTACTGCAGGTAATAACATCAACATCGTTGTAGTTGACGGTAACATCCTTAACTACGGTGTTGAAAAAACATTACTTAATGCTGCTGGTAACTTAAATATGAACGTTACTGACGGTACTATCGGCTTACCTGTTCAACAAGGTGCTTGCCAAGGTTCTGGTTGCACTGGCGTTGGTCCTAAAGCTGACGGTTCTCGTGATTTCACTAAATCTATCAACGGTAACATCAAAGGCAAAGTGAATGCCACTACAACTAACACTGACCCTATGAAACCTGAAGATTTAGTTATTAACTATGCAGCTATCGATTCTGATATGAACATCGATGCTATCAAAGCTGACGGTAGAGTTATCTTAACTG
>JAZSDA010000085.1:0-8997 GCA_045530955.1 Candidatus Gastranaerophilaceae bacterium | reverse complement strand
CCCCTTTGACTTTTGGTACTTTTACTTTTACTTTCGGTCAATCCTGGCTTGCTTTGGCTTGTATGGGAATTGTAATAGGCTTTGTTGCAAAATTATTTGATAGGACGTGATTTAATGGCTTTAATAACCTTGTGTATTAGTCTAATACTTTTTTGCGTTGCGTGCGGTGCTGTTGGTAGTTTCTTTGTTTTTCTTTTCGATGTTATTAAATGGCATAACCAAGAGAAAAGAACAAAGATTTCTGCATCTGCTCAGAAGCTGCCAAAGATTTTTGATGAAAGGAGTGATTTAAATGGAAGAAATGACAACAGCGATTCAGGATTCAACGGAACCAATTCAAACAACGGAGCCGATTGTGGAAACAGTAACGGAGATAGTGACGGAGATAGTGGAAGTAGTTCCGACTCTGGAGCCGAATCCTCAAAACGAGATGCATCAGCTATATTCGATTCTTGGTTGCAACCTGGACCACGTGCCGATTGATGAATTTGAAGCTTTTACAATGGCTTTACAGTTTCTCGCTGCTACCGTGTTTCTTATTATGTTTGGTCGTGCATTGTTCAAACTTATGTGTAGTGGTTTAAGAGGTGGTTTATGATATGTATTTAATTTCTCTTCTTTTCAAAAATCTTTTTTTGTTTCCACTTCATTTATACTATCAGATTTACGACCATTTAATTTACTGGTACTTCCGCAAAAATTTGCTTTTTGACGGTTGGGGAATACATCTTTTTACTGGTAAATTTGGACAAGGTAAGACTATGTTACAGACAATTAAGGCTTATGATATTGCAAAAAAATATCCGCAAGTTACTATTGTTACTAATTATGAATTGAAAAATTTTCCCGAACACACTCAAATTTTACCACTTGAAACAGCTCAAGATATTTTAAATGCTCCTAAAAATAGCCTTATTTTGATTGACGAAATAGGAACATTATTTAATAGCCGTGACTTTTCAAGTGGAAAAAATAGCGTTCCTAAGCCACTTTTTCAGCATTTATGCCAGGTTCGTAAGAGGCGGTTGATGATTTATGCAACCGTTCAGCGTTTTAATTTGCTTGATAAGCAAATACGTGATATTACTGCAACTGTTACCGCCTGTTCCTGCTCTGGTCGCCACCCTTTTTGCAGGAAAATTACTGCATTGACATATGATATTGACGAATATGAAGCTTCACAAATTAATCGACTTTACATTCCTCGACCAATTGACACGACAGTTAAAATTCAACGTGATTTTCACCGACAGTTATATGATACAAGTAATTTAATAAAAGGTCTTTTGACAAAAGAATATTTGTCTGACGAGGAAATTTTACGGAATCAAGGAACTATTCCTGAATTTGCTGATTATAGCAAAGATGCTCAGAAAGGATTTCGTAAGGTTCAAAGACGTAAAAAATAAGTGGAGAGGGGAGAGGGCTCCCTGTGGGAGTCCCTCCCCTCGAAACTTCAACCCCCCGTAGCTAATAGGGGGGTACAACCTAAAAAACAATTGAAAGTGGTGTTATTATGGCTACTATTAAAACTGGTGTATGTCCTGTATGCCTAAAGGACAGACAGCTTGCAAAATTTGAATTTGGCATAGTTAAATCTACTCTCTGCCCTCATTGCCTTAAAAAATATCTTGATTCTGCTATTATCCCTCGCATAGTCGTTAATAATGATTTTTCATCTGATTCTGAATCTGCTGTAGTAGTGGGTATATCCTATGACGAATGACTTTCTTATTTACGATTATTTGACTTTCACAACCAAAATACATACAGTTTCCGAGGTTGTTGAATTGCTTGGGTTGTCTGGTGTAAAGTTTGAGCCTATGAACGGTTTTTACGGCTATAAAGACAAACTATTCTTTGATAATATTAGTATTATGTTCAATGGTCGTGTCGGAATGGGTGTATGTGTTGAAATGTCGGGTAAAGGCTGCCGAGCCTTTGAAACTTATGGTACTGGTGATTATGATTCTCTTTTTGCTCTTATCTTGCAGAATTACGATGATGATGCAGAAAAAAGGAAAATGAATATTACTCGTCTTGATATTGCTTATGATGATTTTTCTGGTGTTCTCGATTTGCCCTTGCTCTGCCGTGAAACTCAAAAACATAATTTTGTTTCACGTTTCAAGGATTGGCAAGTAATTTATGGTAACAAGGGTATAGCAGTAAATCACGGTTCAAAGGCTTCTACTGCGTTTGTTCGTATTTACGACAAACGCTTAGAGCAGAATATGCAAGATGTTGTTAGTCATTGGGTACGTTGTGAGTTACAGTTAAGAAAAGATTGTGCTATTGGTTATCTTATGCTTCAAGGTGATATTAATACTAAATATTTTCAGGTGTTGAATAATTATCTGAGGTATGTTAACGAAGTTGTTCAAAGTAATCCGTCAATGTCAGAAATTGCACCTTTTTGGTTGAAGTTCCTGCAAAGTGCCGAAAGTAAAGCCGTATTTCATAAGCCTGCACAGAATTACAGCTTTGACAAGTTATTCGACTATGTGAACGGTCAGCTGTCGGGAGCGATACAGACCTACATTGATGTTATCGGAGTAGAACAATTTCTTCGAGATATCCATAAATCCCGAGAGGGCAAAGCCCTCAATCAAAAATATATGACCGTAAAAGAGCAAGCCGACGCAAACGGCGACGCTATATTAGCGTATTTAAAACAAAACAACCTGTTATGATGTGTTAGCTAAGATAAGTGAAGCAGGGGGTGCAGGGGGAACACCCTGCAATGTTGATTGTCTGCTAATGCAGTTGTTGGAATTGTTGGAATTGTTAAAACCCCACGTTTTAAGGTTTTAACGATTTCAACAATTTCAATGACTAATTACAGACTATCAACATTCCTTTCCCCGCTTTTCTCCCCTCGCTCCCGACAGTTGACCGTTCACATTAGGCGGTTACTTGTCAAAGCTTTAGTTCATATCAGGCTATTTCTTCCCCTAATAGGGGAACAAAGGGGTGATACTATTACAAACTTAGAAAAACGGCTTTTGTTAGCCTATTTTTACAATAACAAGTGTCGGCTTGAAGCTACTGTTAAACAGTTACAATTGAATTTGCGTTATCGGCACTTTAGCTCAGTAGATGTTGTTGAATTTCTCTATGCTTCGCAGGAACTGGAGAACTTCAACCAAATTTCAAAAGATGTTATTTCCTTATTAAAATTAAAGTGAAATGTAGGTGTATTTTTATGTTTTATTATTATCTTGGTGTTGCTATTGTTATTTTTCTTTTTCTTTTTATTCAATTAGTTTCTTTTTTGATTGATAAATTTGTTCATTTTCAGCACAAAAAAGATTTTCTTTCTGATTCTTCAATGGAAAAGTATTGTGCTTCTCGTGAGGATTATGTCAATAATACTATTTGTTGTTATGATTGTTCTAAATGTGATTTTTATAAAGTTGAAAATTTGAAGTAGGTGATACTATGGAACACGTTTTAAGTTTATCATATGGAAAAGATAGTATAGCTTGCTTGGGTGCAATTGCTGAACTTGGTTTACCTCTTGACCGAATCATTACTTGTGATGTTATGGCTACTGATACCATATATGCAGATTTACCGCCAATGGTGGAATTTAAAGCATATGCCGATAAAATAATAAAATCTCGATATGGTTATTCTGTGCAGCATATCCGCAGTAAATGGACTTATGAAAAATATTTTTATCGTCCTATTTCAACTCATAGAAATTCACGTAATGCAGGTTATATCAATGGTTTCCCTTGTGTTAAAGGTTCTTGGTGTAATAGTCGGTTGAAAGTTTCTGAATTACAAAAACATACTAAAAACTGTATTTGTTATCTTGGTATAGCCTATGATGAGCCGAAACGGTGGAAAGTTTTGAATGATAAAAAAATTTCCCCTTTGGTTCTTGCAAAATGGACTGAAATTGATTGCTATAAATGGTGTGAAAAAAATGATTTGTTATCTCCGATTTACAAAAATTCTTTTCGTGGTGGCTGTTGGTTTTGTCATTTTCAAGGTGTTGAACAACTTCGGTTTTTATATCACAATTATCCCGAATACTGGAATTTGTTGTTAAAATGGGATAAAGATAGTTTTGTTTCTTTTAAACCAAATAATACTGTTGCCGATTACGACAAGCGTTTTCGTTTGGAAGATGAGGGGTTGATTTTTCCCGATGATTCTTGTTTTCGTTGGAACTGGCTTGACGGTAATATTCAGCTTAAATTTTTTGCATAGAGGTGATTTTATGTATATTTCTTTATTTTCTAATTTTTATTCAGAAGCTGAATCTTTATTTACTCCTTGGCTTCGTCATTATATTATTCATTCTCGCAGATTCAGAAATAGCAACTTGCACAAAAGAAAATGAAAAAATGATGATGCAGTAGCGTTCATCAGCTCCGGTCTGACCCTGAGCTGATACCGATGAAACGCTTTTACAGCTTTTGTAGTTGTCATTTTGCACAAAAATGGCATTGTTGAAAAAAGCAGGGGAGTTATTTCCCCTGCTTCATATCGGCTTCAATCAGACTGTTGATATATCCGTTCAGGCTCATGCCTTTGGATTCTGCATACTTTCTAATTATATCTCTTTGCCCTTTCTTCACTTGTAATGCAATTCTATCATATGCTTTTGCGTTGTATTTGTTGCTTGCATTAGTTTGTGGTTTTCCCATTTTATCACCTCCCAGTAATTACTATTATACCATATTTTCTATAATTGCACAAGTATACATAATTCACAAAATACGTGTGCAATATTTGTTTATTTTACCGCTTGAAATACGTGTGCAATTATGCTATAATAATAATAGAGAAAAGGCAAGGAACAATGCAAGCAGAGTATAACGAGAACGCCGAGGCTACAGCGTAGCAGTTAATTCATCTGCTGAGATTGGAAATTGTCGATACATATTGATTAAGCAAGTAGCCACTTAGTCAGTGTGTATAACTCGTTAAACTGATAAAGGAGATTTGAAAATGAATAAAAGTATATTTTATGATGAAGCACATCGTGAAGCCTATATAGATTTTATCACTACTATTACTTGTAGAGAAGATTTATATCACATTAGCCTTGCATATCTGCTCACACTCGATACAACTTGCCGACAGCACATTGACGACTGTTTTGACTTTGATAGGGATGTAATCAGAATTGAAGCTCTGAATCAGCCGTGGCAGACAACTACATCATTAAAGACCACTCGTCTTGCTTTTAACCTCTGGAACGGTTGCTGTGATGACGGTGAGGAGTACACCGATACTGAGGGTTACAAAGTTCCATTACCGTCAAGCAACTATGCAGTAGACAAGATCTTCAGCTCTGATCTGGCAGAGTATTACTGGCAGGCTGTCAAGCTCAGATTTAATCGTTGATTGTCTTTTTGACTTATTCAGCACATTTCTCAACTGCCCTGTTGAATTCCCGATACTTATTGCACCAAACTTATAATAATTGAGCAATTTAAAAGGGACTGTTAAAGTCCCTTTTTCTTATATTCTTTTTTAATTTTTGGTTGCTTCGTTGATAATCATTATTTTAGGTAAGTTGGCAACATAAAGTATTATTATTGTACCAATAATTGTTAATATTACAGTAATTATTAGTAATCTTATAGTTTTTTGTGTTTTGTCATATTCGCTGAGTTCTTTCTTGGGTTGTTTTGATTTAAGTGATAGATATTTTTTTAAAGTGATTATGTTCGTTATTAGTAGTATTATCACCGCTATCGTTAGCAGAACTTCTTGCACAGTCCATAAGTAACCGAACATATCTATTTTCATATTAATCACCGTATCTTCCTGAAAGTATATCTAAAGATATTTGATATAGGTCTGCTAATTTTATAAGTTTATCTATATCAATTAATCTTTTACCGCTTTCATAGTGTGCATATGCTTGTTGTGATATATTAAGATAATCTGCTACATCTTTTTGAGTTAGATTTCTTTCATTTCTTTTTTCTTTTAAAACATTTTGTATTTGTTTCATATTATCACTCCTTACTATAATTATAGATATTTCGTCTTTTTTTGTCAATATCTACTAATCGCAATAACTACATTTTGTTGTTTTTGTATATTGACTTTTAACTACAGAATGTAGTATAATGTAATTACAACATAAAGTTGTAATTATAAAACGCTTGACCCATAAGCGATAGGGTAGGAGATTTCTATGAAAAAATTTTTAGGATTTTATTTTCAGAATGGCGACTTAACCAATGAAAAAACAGGAGAGGTTATTCTCTGGGGAAATATCTATTTCCGAATAGCTTCGGATGAAGATTTAGAGCCTGGTGAATTCGGCTGTAAGGTTGCTGATATTAAGGTTAAAGCATCTTATGTTGCTAAATCTCTTGGCTTTAAGGAACTTAAACTTGATGATGACAAAATGGTTACAGATTTTCTTGCAAAGCTTAACAGCTGCATCGGTAAGAATATTGATTTTATTTTGACACTTGTCAAAGGAAACTACACTATTACAGGCTTTAAGATTGTTTCTTAGAGGTGTTAAAAATGTGTTTCGATTATTTTGTCTTACGACCGCCTTAGCGGTGTAAGAATATCACCAATATTCTAATGAAAGGAGCTAAGAACAATGGATGGTACTTCACTGGTTACTCAGGCTTTATCTGATGTTACATCAACATTTACTATAGTTACTGATATGGTAACTGATTCACCGCTTGCAATGGTTTTCATTGGCTTTGCAATTGCCGGTGCTGGTCTTGGTCTGTTCCGTAGACTTGTTCCCCGTGCTCGTTAATCGGGATATAATTTAATACTTCTTTTTATGTCAAAACAAAATAAGGCAGGAGGCAAGCTTGCCAATTTTGCCAGTGCCTTTTTTTCCTCCTGCTATTAATGCAGGAGGTTTTTTATTTATGTTGAAAAAAATCAAAAAGTATTCTTTATTGATACCATTGATAATGGTCTTGTGTTTTAATTTCTGTGTTTATGGTTCTGTTCAGGCTGTTGATTATGCATCATATCATCATAATTTGTCAGATTGTCCCTATGACTTTTCATCGGTTTTTGACCCTGACGATGCAGATTCTTTATCTTCTGCTTTTCCGCCTGCTTATGAGGGTTCACGTGGTTCTTTTTTTGTTTGTATTTATCTTAGTGGTTCTAATTATAATAATTTTTTAAATGGTCTCAACTATACTGTTGAAGTTCGTGTTATTGATTTTTATTCTTCTTCTTTAATAGTTAATAATGATTCTTTTTATCGTTTTGGTAATTTTTTCTCTCATTGTGTTTATACTTATAATTTTGATGTTTCTACTGGTGCATTTACTTCTAAAAAAAACATTGTTGATAAATCTCGTTATGATTTAGTTTATTTTAAAGAATCAGGTCAAGTTCTTTCTGTTGATTCTTCTCTTTCCACTGATGATATTTTAGCTCTTGGTTCTTCTTCTCATTATTATTATCAATATACTAATTTTGACGGTTTTGATTTGTTTTCTTTTGAAGATTCTTCTCTAAATGTTACTGTTTCTTTTAATCCTGAACTTTCTGGAGCTTTCAGCCGTACAGTAATGCAGAACGGTCAAAAAGTTACTCTTGATACTTTGAATTTTACTGTTACAAATAATTCAAATTTTCCGATACAATATATATTTGCTATAGTTAATCGTGATGAAGATTTTTTTCTTTATAATGAAAATAATTCTTTTTCTGTGCCTAACGGTAAAGTTTTTGGTGGTAATCCGTCATATGTTTATGTCAAAGATGAGTGGCTTTATTTACCAAGTGGAGAAACAAAAAAGAATGTAACATCTACATTTGCTCCTTCCTCGTGGCATTATGTCAGTTCAAAAAACTCCGATTCTGTTACCATTGGTTTTAATCAGATGAAGCTAAATATCGGTGTTTATTATAATGTTTATGTTTACGCTATCAGAAATGATTCAAATCAAGTTTTATGTATTCCATACAATATTGATAGTTGGCAGTATAATGAAGATTATGTTATAGATTTTACATCTGCTGAATTGGTTTATAGTTCAGAGTTTACAATTTCAAATCCAGCTACTTTTGACCCTACTGCTAATGATGGTAGTTATGCTTTTGATATTGATGATAGACAATTATTTAATCGTGCAAATGGATATATTGACGATAATGGGAATGTTGTTATTGATAGAATTGATACTGATAGTCTTATTGGTAGTTCTGATTCCTGGGGAAGTCAATTTGATTCTAATGCTTGGGATATTTATTACAAAAATCAAAATACGGTTTCTTCTGATATAGACCAACTATCAAGAAATTTCAGTTCTTTTTTCAAGTTTGTCAATAAGTTTTTTTCGTATTTTCCGAAAAACTACCAAAGTATTATCATTCTTGGTCTTACTTCTATGGTTGTTTTAGGGTTGTTTAAAGTTCTTATTTAGGTGGTGATTTTATGCTTTTAGAAGATTCAGCTGCATCTAATTTATTAGAACTTCTTTTTGAAAAACTCGCTGATATTGTTGAAAATGCTTTAGAATTTCACATTCCAATTTATAATATTTATTTGGATTTTTTTGAGTTTGCATATACTGAAACTTTTGGTAATTTTACAGATTTTATCCTTAATTTGCTTAATGTTCAATCCTCTGATTTTGCAAATAAAGGTAAACTTTTTGTAGATAGCTTTTTTTCAAAGCTTAATTTTGCTGATACTAATTTTACTGATAATTTTTTATTTTGGGTTATCGGGTTATTTTTATTTGCTTTTTCTGCCAAGTTTTTCTTTAAGCTTGCTTTAGAGATTTTTAAATCTGTTTTTGACTTTATTACTAATTTTATTTGAAAGGGTGTATTTTATGGAAGTTTTTCAAGTTGTAATTAATTTCTGTGTTAGCCTTTTAAATACCCCTTTGACTTTTGGTACTTTTACTTTTACTTTCGGTCAATCCTGGCTTGCTTTGGCTTGTATGGGAATTGTAATAGGCTTTGTTGCAAAATTATTTGATAGGACGTGATTTAATGGCTTTAATAACCTTGTGTATTAGT
>JAZSDA010000018.1:0-25417 GCA_045530955.1 Candidatus Gastranaerophilaceae bacterium | reverse complement strand
CGCAGTTTTGCACAGCGGTTGACTACCCCGCCCCATTCCCCAAACAAATTGAAATGAAGAAGTTTATATTTGAAGGCGATTTCCCCCGCATGGTTCTTGGTGCGAGGGGTTACGGCAAAACCGATTTTGGTACAATCCTTGGAAGTGCTGAAGCATTATTGAAAAACCATCAATTAGAAATTCTTGTTGTTACCAAAGAGCAAGAAAGGGGAAAAGAAATTGTTGAAGAAATTAGAAACATTCTTGTCAAGCAAGATGCCAAATTGAAGGGAAGGGCAAAATTCAAAATTCGTTTCAAAGAAAAGTTGGGGAAAGAACCAAACCTGATTGCCTTGACAATACGAAGCAGGGGTTTTCGTGGAAGACACCCTGATTTGGTTATAATGGAAGACCCCATCACCCCTGATGATGACAGCCCCGCAGAAAGGCGAAGGGTGAAAAAGGTATATGAAGAAATCTACAAACTAACCAAAAACATTGTGATAATTGGACAGCCTGTTCACAAGGCGGACTTATACCAAGAATTGCGGGAAAAGATACCAACATTCAAAATGATTTGGGGTGATATTCCTGAATTGGATTGTGACCTTGATGCACAAAGAAAAGCGGGTGTTTCTGAAGAAAGCATACAAGCATCATATTTCTTGAACATAATGGGTGCGGACAACATGCCTTTCTTCAAAATTCAAACAGTTGATTTCAATGCAAGTGAAAATGTTGCCTTCATAGACCCTGCAAGGGAAGGGAAGGACTTCACAGCAATTTCAGTTGCGGGAAGGAATTTTGATAATTTGATTGTTTCGGGTTGGGCATTCCGCAAGGCATGGTATGATTGCTTGCCCGAATTTGAAAAGATATTCACAGCCCTAAATGTTGGGCGGGTATGTATTGAAACAAATGGAATTGGTGATTTGGCGGTGCTACAAATGCGGAAGTTGGGAATCCCCACAGTTGGCAGAAACACAACAACAAACAAACACCAACGCATCATGAATATTGCATCTTATGTAAAAGATATTAAATTATATGAAATGACAGAAGGTGACCCATCATTGCTTCAGGGCAACAAAATTTTTATTGACCAAGTAAAAAATTATGAATACAATGCTGAACATGATGATGCGCCCGACAGCTTGGCAGGTGTTGCAATTTTCATGGGGTTAATAAAAGATGGCATTTCCGAATATATTTAAAACAATGACAGGGGGTGCGGTAATCACCGACATTGCGAACCCCTACAAATTACAGGTTCATGAAGCAACCTTTGTTGATTTTCAAACTTCCCTTTTATATCAAAAAATATTGAAAAGATGTTATGCAAAAAGCTTGGGCATGAGTGATGAGCAAGCCCGCAACCTTTGGGATAGTGTAGAATTGAGTAATGCACAATATGGGACTATCACAAGAATTGCTGATGCTATGACAGGCAAAAAAGAATTGTTTTTGGTTAATGACAGCGGGATTGTAAGGGTTGCCACATACCAAGAAGAACAAGAAATTCGCAAAGCCTATGAAAAAGGGGAAACTTCTTCAAAGGGTGTTTATATGAATTTTCAAAAATACACCATGACTGATATTATAAAAGTTTACATGGGATTGATTTTTGACATTATGGGCGGGGCAAAAGTCAATTTGGGGTTGGCAAAAGCCCTTCAATTGAAAATTGCGGACTTGCGAAAAACTGTTGCAACTTCTTCTTCAGAAGATGCAAAGAAACAAGCTGAAGCAATAGCATTGGCATTGAAAGATGGAAAAAGCACATGCCTTGATGCAGGTGATAATATAGTAACAACACCGCTTCAAACACAGCCGATAATGGACGGATTGAAGCTTGTATATGGTTGTTTGGCTTCTTTGTTGGGTGTTTCAACTTCATTTGTTGCAGGCGAATTGACTTCAGGAATGGCAGTTACAGGGGAAGCAGATGTGAACGCAAATGAAGATGGTATTAAAGACTTCTTCAACTCTGTTTTCAAACCTATTCATGACAAATTATTTAATATTCAATTGAAGTTCAAAACCGATAATTGGCGAAAATTCAAAGAATTTGCACAAGTTATTCCATACATAGAAAGTTCAATGTTTATAACTGATAAACAAAAACAAGAATTTTTTGAATATCTATTTGGGGGCGATTGATGATTTTTAATCCTTCACAGTTTTTGAAATCATTATTCGGGGCGGGCTTTTTTAAGAAGAAACTTCTTAATTCAGACCTTGAATTGAAAAAGCTTGCTTTGCAATCCATATTGAAAGCAACTAATCTTTCAAAAAGAAAGGTTGAAGCAACAGTTTATAAAGTTGTTGACAATTACGAAGAAAAAATGAAAAAATTGAAACAAGAAGGAATAAAAGCATTCAAGGCAAAGGCTTTGAATAGTGAAGTTCTTTTGAAAGATAGAATTGAAAACCTTGTCTTGTGGAATGAAGTTCAAAATCTGAAACAAGAGCATGAAGGGGAATTTTACAGGTGGTTGCCTTCATCAGCAGAAAACCCCGAGCCTGAACACCAACTTTTATATGGCAAAGTGTTCAAAGTTGGGGAAGGTGACAAAGAAGGCAATATGCCCGCTGAAAGATATGGTTGCAAATGTGGAATGCAGATATTGACAGCAGAGGAAGCCAAAGAATTGAAAGGAAGGTTAAAAAATGGCATTTAGTGAAGAACAAGAAGCCCAGATTTTGGAAATGGTGGGCAAAATGGGCGATTTCTTGAGCAAGCAAAGCGAAGTCAAGAAAGATGAAGACAAAGAGCCTGAAAAGAAAGAAACAGGATTGCTTGATGAAGCAAAAAAGAATATGGCAGACAAAAGCAATCAAGAAGAAGACCAAGCCAACATTGAAAAGGCTTTGGGCTTCAATATGACAATTTCAACATTTGCGGACAAATACAAAGATATTTTGCCCGCTTCCGTAAAGTCGGTAATTGACACCGCAAATGGCAAAAGCTACACTTCAGCAATTGCCAAGGCTGATGAAATGCGAAAAGCTATAATTGAAGCATTTTTGGAAGTTCAAGCAAATGTTGATGCCCTTCCCGATGGTATGAAAGCCAAGGCAAACACCTTCAAAGCATTGACAGAAGATGCAAAACGGGCAAAGTCGGGCTTATATTGGGAAATTGTGGAAGTTGGGGCGGAGCTTCAGAACGCAAAAAAAAGAGCTGAAGCAGTAAACCGAGCCAACGGAAGCGGAAACGGAAGCGGGGAAGAAAACCCATTCAGGGAAAGATTTCTTGCAACAGGTGATAAATGGAAAAGAAAGGAATAAAAAATGGCTACATTATTGGGAACACCTTATGAAAGGGGAAAATCCGATGTCATCATCAGCCGTTTGGTTGATGCCCCTATTCAAGAAGGATTGATTGTTGCAGATGCGGGCGATGGTAAAGTAAAACCATTTGAAGGCGGTGCAACACCTTTGGGAGTTATGGGACAGAATGAAATTGTTGGTTGTTCTGTTGTTTTGGCAGGCTTGAAAGTATATGTTCAAGCTGATGATGCTTGCGAACCAGTTGTTGGCGGGCAAGTATTTGTTACCGCTGAAGGCAAAGTTACCAACGCAGAAGATGGCAATACAGGCTTGAAGGCTGAATTTGCTGAAGGTGCTTTGAAAGAAAACGGAGTTACCGACAACACAGCAGTAAAAGCCCAAAACTTGAAATGTGTTGCAATCAACTTTGTTGGCGGGTTCTAATGAGTGAGCAGGATTATAAAGAGCCTGAAACAATCAAAGAACCCGATGTTCAGGTTCTAGCGGTTAAGGAAGAAGCCCCAAAGGCAACCAAACCCGCAAAAAAGAAAAAAGTTATTCAAAAAAAATTTGCTAAATATGCGAAAGGAAAAGTAAATGGCAACAGATGTTAGAACAGGCATTCTTGAAAAAGAAGAGTATTTGAAAAATGCCCGCATTATGTATTCGCCAGTAATTATGGCATTACAAAACAGAGAATTTCACAATGTTGATGTTTCCAAGGCTAAATTCAAGGAAATCAATGTTGAAAGCGATTCAATAGTTGCTGAAATTCTAACCAAAGAAGCAACAGAAAAAGCACATATCAAAGCAAGAGGAACTGAAAAATCCTTCAATATTTATGTGAAGGGTGCAAAATTCATCAAGTCTTTGAATGATAGTGCAGAAGTTGACCTTCAAAGAGTTCACAACCAAATTTTGCGTGAATATATGATTATGTTTGAAAAAGATGCATTGCATGGCGAACATGGAAACAATGGCTTGTTGAACTCAACAGACCCTTATTATATCACTAAGGGCAATCACGAAGTGCCTGCAGTAGATGGCAACGGCTTCAACCGAGTTCAAGACTTGAACAGCTTAATCAATACATTGAAATTGGAAGTTTCAGAAAAAACTTCTTCTTCTGATGTTTTGGTTTATGTCTATGGTAAAGAGTTAATCAAAATCTTGGGTTCTATTACGCAAGACAACGAAACAACAGTTCGTGACATTCTCAAAAAGGCATTTCCTGAAGCAACCTTTGTTGAAGTGCCTGCAATAGCTACCACAGCAGATGATGGCAATGGATTTGTTGTTGTTTCAAATGATGCGGTTACATTGCACATGACCACAGAACCGACAATCAAAAATCAAGGAACTAACCCTGAAGATGAATACTACTATGCACACTATGTGACAGGTTCTGTTCAGGTTACCCCTGATTTAGAGGGTGCTATTATTAAACAACCCATCACTTTTGCATAAGAGGTGAAAAATGGCTGATGAAATCAGAAATTATGCAAACCATGTTTTGCAAAGTATAAGTCAAGCAACATTGACAGATGATGAAGCAAAGCTTCTTCCCGAAGTCAACCAAGCAAACCTGATTTTGGAAGCCTTGGCAAAAGTTATGAACCAAAGAGGGGCAACGGGCAACGGCTTCAAGAAATTGCGAGCCTTTGCCACCCTCAACGGCATTGAAATTGGAACGAAGCAAAACAAAAGAAGTGACATTTTGATTGGCATGGTTGTTGAATAATGGAATTGAAAATTCAAAATCTTTCAAAAAAATTGGCTTTCAAGCTTGATAAATACCAAGTTCAAGTTGGCTTGTTGGAAGACCAAAAGAGGAAACAACCAAAATTCGGCGAATTTAAGACATATGCAGGCAAAACACTTTTGAGGGAAGGCAAAGTTTCAAATGGGGCTTCCTTGGTTGAGGTTGCGGAGTATTTAGACAAGAATTATAAATGGTTAAGAAAACCATTTTTATTGAAAAACAATAAAGAAGTTGTTTTGGTTCTGAATGATATTGTAAAGGATATGAACGGACAGGATTTGAAACAACGCATCTTGAATGGTTTTCAGGCAGTTGTCAGAAATCCGATATTGCGGGGCGAATATGGAATAAACACAAGCCCATGGGCAAGAAAAAAAGGCTTCAATCAATTGTTAATGATGACAGGGCAATTTTTCAAAAATATAAAAGCGAGGTTTAAGAAATAATGTTCAGACCAACACTTGAAGAATGTTTGAAAGGCATATTTGAACTTGATAAGGTTATTTATGGCAACATTGTTGAAGGAAGTGAACAGAATGCCGTTTATGTTTCTATTGACCAAATAAAGACAAGCCCCGCTGATGGGGAATGTTATTTCAGGGTTAGGGGAACACTTGGCATCAATGCGGAAGCGGTGAATTATAAATATGGCTATTTGAAGGAAAGATGCAGACTTGCAGACAAGAGATTTACAAAATATTTTGGCTTTGCTTCAAATGATAATAATGTAAATTTTTCAATTTATGAAGACAGGTATGTCAAGCCGACTTTAGATTTCACATTTAGGGTTTCAATACCTTGGAATCCGCCCGCAGGAAAAATGACTTTTGAAAAAATAACATGGGTTAGAAATTTTATAAACAGGATAAAAGGAAACTAAAATGAAAGATGTTCTTTTGGAATATGTGATGAAGGTTGATGCCTATGCACCGACACCATCAGCATCAACAGCATACATTCGCAAGGTTCTTTGTGTTGTCAAGCCTTTACCCGAAGGGGCAACGGGAACAATCACAGAATGCACAACAAAATCAGAAATTCAAGCATTGACAACCGCAAATTGTCATGTTTTGTTGGAAGCGGGGCTTCCTTCTGTTTATGTTTTGCCCATGAATGATTTGAACCTTGCAGATATATTGGAAGCAACAGACAAAAAGTTCTTTACCATTTTGATTGATGGTGCATTTACAAATGAAGATTTGAATGAACTTGATGATGGGGACTTTTCAGGTGTTATTGGTTGGACTGTTGAAAATAGAGAGCAAGCCAAAAATTGGAGCTATGGAAACAACAATGTTGGTTTCTATGACCTTGATGTCAATGGTTCGCAAAATATGTATTACGCATTTGGAAAGGTGCTTTCTGCCAACAGTTGGAAAAATCAACAATATATTGAAATGCCGTATGGTTCGGGCATCAGTTCAATCAATCAAGCTGAATTGATGTTTGAAGATAGTGTTTCTTTTGTGTTGACTTCTGATGAATACAAAAACAGACTTGCTTTGTTTGCATCAAACCGCAGGGCAATTGTTGCACCATATGTATATGAGGAATTGACATTGAAATTGCAATCAAAAGCTTTGCAATATATTTCACTTAATCAACCAAACTATACAGAAGCAGAAGCAAGCCTTCTTGAAGATAGTTTGCAAACAGTCATTGACAGTTATGTTGAAGGTGGAATTTTGACACATGGAAATGTGATTGTCAGCTTGACAGATGAACAATTTGTTTTGAGGGCATCAATCAATATTCCTGAACCGAAGGCATTATGGCGAATAAAAGCAACAATGAAGCAAGGGGAGATTTAGAAAATGTTTCAGATTTGGAATTGTGAAGGCGGTTTCACTTATAATGGGGTGAACTATAAATTCAAAGATTTAGACGGCATTGCCTACACCTACAATCAAAGAAATCATTTGATAAGAGGTGCAAACGCAACAAACAAAATGGGTATTTTGAGCCAAGAAGGCGGAAAGACACCCGACACCGCAGAATATACAGTTGTTGACTGTTCAAAGGCAATATATTCACTTTTGCTTCAATTGTTTGAAGATAGACAAAGAATTGATGCTTTCTTCATTGACCGCAACACAGGCGAATATATTATATTCAAAGATGCAGTAATAAGAGATAAACCAAGACAAACAAATGTTGGTGAAGATGACACTTCACACAGTTTCATGTTTGCGGTTGAAAGCTTTAATGTTGCTGAAAAAGTGATTGAAGATGAAGCATAATATCACAAAAGATGACCTGAAGGGGCTGAAAAGCCCCGCAGGCTTTCAAGTTCTTTACACCTTATTGATTGGCTTTTATTCAGTGCCTTCATTTGGGGCAAAAACTTCATTTGATGAATTTGTAAAGAATTTTGAAAAGATGCCAAGAGAAGGGCGAAAAGACATTTTGACAAAGGCGGTTTGTGTTACCCCGCTAAACGAAGGCGAATATATGAATGTTTTGTGCTTTGCCAAAGATGTAAACGGCATTCCCTACACAAAAGAAAATGTGGAAAACTTGGCATATAATGAAATTATGGAAATTGTTGTTGAAGTTTGCTTGGCTTATTCTGATTGCAAAGTTTTTTTTTAACAGATGACCAAATGAAAAAATTGGGCAAATTTTCAGTTGACCTTTTCCAACAAGCGAATGTATTATTGAAGACAAGAAGTGATTTTACATTTGAAGAACTATTGAACACAGCATTTTTGGAAGCATACAATGGCAGACAGTTATATTCTAAATGTAAGACCGACAATTTCGGCAAGTGACGGAAGAAAGCTTGAAACCGATTTGAACAATAGATTTGCAAGAGTTGCAAAGAAGTTTGGCGGAGCTTTACGGACAGTTGGTTCAAGCTTGAAGGGAATTTTGGCAGGGGGTGCAATTGCGGGAATAGGTGCGATTTTAACAAACCCCATTGAAAAGCTTAATGCATCTATGAATGAGGCATTGAACAAAGCAGACAATATAGCCACAAGAGCAGGGCAAATTGAAACAACAGCAGGTAAAATGATGATGCTTCAGGCGGTTGCAGAATCCGCAGGGGTGCAAAATTTCGACATGATAATTTCCCGCTTTCAATCTGAATTAGGAAGGGCAAGAGCAGGGGAAAATGATGTTTTACGGGAATTTACAGGCGAAAAAGACACTTTAGATGCATTTGTAAAGGTGATTGACAGCATCAAAGCATTAAGCCCATCAGAACAAAGCTACATGGTTTCAAAAATATTTGGCGAAAGGGCAAACCTTCAATTGGCTGAATTTTTGCAAACAGACCTTTCACAGCGAAAAAGGGCGATTTTTGGCGACACCACAAGTGAAGAATTGACAAGGGCAGTCAACAGACTAGCCGAAAGGGAAGAACTGCAAGCGGTTTTAGGACAAAGAAGGGGTGTTCAAGATTTGTTAAGCAAAAGCCGAGTAATAACAGATGAATCGGTAAGGCTTCAAAATGAGATTGCAAGCAAACAACTTGAAGCGGAAAACATAAGCTTCAGCAATTATGAAATGTTTGCAAAAATGCAAGTTGCAACAGAAGACAGCAAAGTCATTTTGGCAGATATTCAAGCCAAGATGACCCCTTTAATTGAAAAAAGTGTTGGACTTCTTGAAAAATTGTATAATTGGCTTATAACTTCCAAATTAGGAAAATGGGCAGGGGGAGTTTTTAAATAATGTTAGGCGGAATAGCACCTGTTTTAGTTTTTAATTTTGCACCTATAACAACAGCCACAATTTTAAATAAATTTGGCTTCAATATAGGAGAAGATAGTATATTTAATATTGACATTCCTTTTACTTCAACCCCTGTTTATTTAGATGAAAAATTGACAGGAATTATTGTTGATGACCATGAAAGAAGTATAAATATTGAATTTGAACAAGATGGAATAGATAATTATGAAAGGGTTGTTTCATCTGATGTGAAGGTAACATTGATTGCCCAAAAGGACAATATAGCTTTTCAAGGGTTTTTGGCTTTATTCGACCAAATATTAAAAAGGGCTAATTATAAAGGATACAAGCTTTATTTTTATTATGATGATGTTTTTATGACAAATGCATCTTTGAAGGATTTTTCAGTAACAACAAGGGAAAACACCGACACAAGGGTTGTGTCTTTTACATTAACCAACAGAAGTGAAGAATCAATCACAGCAGAAACAATTTTGAAAGATGTCACAAAATCATTGAAGGAATATCCAAAATGACAGTTGCATGGTATAATATAGGAAACAAAGCGGAGTTTGAAGCAAAGGGAATTCCACAGGAAGTCTTCACAAAAGAGTTGGAAGACTTGGGGCAACAAGAAATTGTATTTCTGAAGGGCTTTGAATTTTCGGTGATATTTATGGGGGAAATGTTGACACCTTCTTTGAATAGGCGAAACCCTTATGACAAAGGGAAGGTTGCTTGCTATGTTGACCCCGAAACTTCAGATGTTTGGGTTGGATATGAAACTGATATGTGAAAACGGATTTTACAAGTTTTTTCCTGAATTTGTTGGGGAAGTTAAACTTTGGGAAAACAAAAACGGCATTAAACTTTATAAGATGCGGGATTTTTGGACATTCCAAAGCCTTGCAGAATTTCCAAATTATTCATTCGCAGGGCAGTTTGTTTTTGGTATTATTCCCGCCCTTGTGAACTATGCGGGAAGCCATGAAGAAGTTTTGGCAAAAAATCAATTGACATACAATGTGAAACTTGGAACAATAACACCGAGGGCATTGGTTGTTCTGCAAAGGTTAAACTATGCAAATGGGGCATATTTGACCTTCCCGAATATTCCCCAAGCCTTTGCCCTTGACAAAGACTTGCAGAGGGTTTCAGGATTTGAAGCATTTGTTGATGTAAGATTGAACACCTACAAAGTTGAAAGGTTCATTTATGAAAATATTTGAAGCAAAAAGAACAGCGGGAGTGATAACGGCAGACGGCGGGGCGGTGATTGATTGCCCTGTTTTGGGTGAAGGCGGGGACAGCGAAGGGGTGATTGTCATGGCTGAAGGTGAGCTTGTTTATATACCCAAAAGAAGCCCTGATTTATCCACAACTTTGCAACTTTTATCCACAGCTTTATTCACAATTGCTTCAGGAATATACCAAGCCAACATGGGCGGTGACATCACAAGCCCAACTTTTGCCCAAGAACTGGCAGACATAAAAAAACAGGTTGACGAATTGCGGGGAAAATTAAAATGATTGATGTATATATTGAAAATGGAAATTTCAATGCGGGTGACACAATTGTTTTCAAAGCCAAAAACATTTTGGAAACACAGGAAGGTTCTTTGAGTTATGCCCCCGAATTGGGAATTGATTTGAAAAGATTTCTTGACCCTGATGTGAAAATCCAAAACCGAACCTTTGAAGCATACAGCATTCGAAAGTTGGGTGAACAAGGGGTGAACCCCATTGAATTGATAGTGAACAAAGAAACTTTCCGCCAAGTGTTTGACTATACAGTTGCGGAAGCAGAAACGGAAGGATTGATTGCAAAATGACCTATACAGTGACAAACGGATATTCGCCAAGAAGTTATGAAACAATTTTGACCGAATGCGTGCAGGTTGTGAATGAACAGTTCGGGACAAGTTACACAAACCAAAGTTTCACAGGCACAAACCTTTGGAAATATTTATATGCTACAATCCAAGGTTTGATGACAGTTGAAAACAACATTGCAGAACTTGGGGTGAAACTTCAAGACTATATCAGAACCCAAAATGAAGAACTAATCATTCCGACAAGTTCGGAAAACGGCTTCACCGCATTATTGGAAAGAGAAATGGGGCTGATTGCATCATTCAAGCCAACAGAAAGTTCAGCCGATGCAGGGCAAATTTATTTGGCAATTGATATTGACAACACCGCAGAAGGTTATGCCGAAAAGAAGCAACAAATTTTCAATCTTATGGCGGAGCATTTAGGGGCAGGCTTATTTTATAACGGAACGGAGCAAGGGACAGTCACCGAATTGAACGGACAATCCTTCAACTATGCTTTTGAACTTCCGACAGAAACAAACTTGAATGTGAAAATCCAAGTGAGGGTTTCAGAAAATACAAACCTTTTTGTTGAAACCACAAATAAAATAAAAGAAAAATTCTTGGCTAATTTTGCGAAGGCATACCGCCTTGGATATGACTTTGAACCGCAAGCCTATTTATGCAAAGATGATTTGCCGTTTGCTTCAGAAATAAAGGTTACATATCAATCAAATGGCAGTTATTCAGGGGAAGTTCTGAATTCTGCCTATGATGAAAAAATAATAATCACAGAAAACAATGTTGAAGTTGAGGTGATTTCATGACCGAGTTTGTGGACAGAAGCACAGGGGAAATGACCTTTTGGACAATCTTTGAAAGGTTGGCTTTCCAAGTGCAAAGCGACATTGAACAATATTATTTGACAGCATACAAAAGCCCTGAATTGGGTAGAATATTATATGAAGAACAATTGATGCCTATATACAAGACATTAGAAAAATCATTGTTCATTCGGGCTTTTTCCGAGATTTTGGAAGGCGAAAAAATACTTGGTTCAGTTCGTGGATATTTGAAAATTTTATATGCTATATTTGGCAGAGATGCACAGATAACATTCACAAACCAACCTTTGCATTTAAAAATTGATATTGTTGCCCCTGTTCAAAAAAGATTTTTTTGGAAAGCCAAAAGGGGGCAACACATAATCACCAAAGATGGAAAAGCAATTGTTTTCAAGCAATTATTGGCGGAAGTGACCGACAGGGAATTGTTGCAAATTCTCAAAGCAACGACAAAGGCGGGAACTTTTGTTGAATTTACACTAAACAAAGAAGGGGAAATATAAAATGGCGATAGAAGAAATTGAGATTTCAGAACTTGAGTTCACAGAAGAACTTGTAAGCGATAATTTGATACCTGTTGAAAGTGCAACAGACACAAAAGCAACATCACTTCAAAAAATAAAAGATTGGTTGGGTTCGTTTTTTATTAGCAAAACAGGTAATGAAGAATTTTCGGGTACAAAAACAATGCTAAATCAGCGGTTAAGGTTTGGAAAAACAAATTTAGGTGGTTTTAAAGAAATTGAAGCGGTGTCCGAAAATGAAGATATTAGATTAGGTGTTTTAAGATTTACAAATGGCGCTGATGGCGTTTTAAGAGAAGCAAAATTAGGTATTGTTGATAATACAAATGCAATTAGAGGTGGTTTGTCGGTAAGAGTTTCTTCAACTGGAGTGCCAGAAGCAAAAACAATTATCCCATCTAGTAATTCAAATTCTGATGATATAGCCACCACAAGTTGGGTTAGAAAGTTAGCTGATAATAAAGATATTGCAAATAGGGTTATATATGCAGGTGGGGGGATTATTCAGTGGGGGACATTTAATGCAAGTAGTGGATATTCTACAATATTGTTTAATACCCCATTTACAAAAACAGGTTATGCATTATCTTTGTTAAATGTAGGACCGAGTACTACAGGGAGTGTTTCGTATAAAGTACATACAAGAACAACCACACAAGCTGAAATTGTGTCAAGTTCTGCAGGTGATACGGTTTGGATTGCAATTGGTGAATAAGGGGGTAAAAATGAATTTAGGAACAATTTTTTCAATAAATGAATATAGTCAAGGATATGAATTTGCAAATTCTAATGGTTACACTATAAAAGAAGTGGAATCGAGGCAAGAATGGCAAGAAAAAGAAATTGAAATTATAAATGATGAAGGCGAAATAGAGATAAAAAAAGAAAAAGAGCTTGTGAAGGTGCGATATTTTCAAATTGTTGAAATACCTACACCAACGGAAAAAGAACTTGCCCATCAAAGAATTTCCGAGTTAAAAGCAAAACTTGCTTCAACAGATTATGTTGTGATAAAAATTGCCGAGGGTGAAGCAACCGCAGAAGAATATTCTGAAATTTTGGCACAGCGGAAAGCATGGCGGGCAGAAATTAATCAGCTTGAAGCCTTGGGGGCTTAGTCATGGAATCGGGAAGGAATATTTCAGGCGGAAACGGCGGGCATTCAAGCGGTGGTTCGCAAAAAGTCGGCAATGTAAATGTTCAAATTGGCGATAAAGAAGGCATCTATGCAGGAAGTGCAACCAACATGGCGAGGTTATTTATTCTTTGCAATGTGATTTGGGCAATATTGTTTGGCTTGTTTGCTTATGCCAAAGGGGTTGAAACAGGCAACCTTGAAACAAGGGTTGCTATTTTGGAAAGATTGCACAAATGAAATATCAAGAAGGACTGAAGGAAACAAAGGACTTCTTGAAAACAACCCCTGAACCGCAGATGCGGGAATTGTGCAACAAAGCAGGCTTGACCGAAAAAGAAACTGAAATGATTGTTCAAAAATTCCGCAAAGGAAAATCAAGGCTTCATGCTTCCTATGATTTGGGAATGAGTGAAAGCAGGCATTCAATAAAGATGACCTTGATTTTGAACATTTTGAAGAAGGTTCTTATTCAGTTGGGCTTCATAGATGAAACATTTTTGAAATAAATTCAAAACAAAATTTTTTAAAACTTATGGCATGGTTGATTCCGAAAGGGGAATTGACCATGTTTTATTTTGACCGCTTGAAACTTTATCTTTTATTGCAGGAAGTGAGCAAGGAAACTGGCATTCCCCTTAATAACTTATTAGAAAGGATTTAATCATGACAGACATTTTACCTGTTAGCGGTTGCGGTGGAAGTGATAGCTTTGCGGGAGTTGGTGGAGCATTTGCGGGTGCTTTACTTGGTTCTTGGTTTGGCAATGGCTTCAATGGCAATGGTTATGGCGGTTGGGGCGGTGGATACCCCCGAACTGTTGTAATAGACAATAATAGTTGTTGCAACAATGGTTTTGGTGCAGGTTTCGCAACTTCAATTTTGAATGATGGTGTTAATGCAATCCAAAATTCAATAAATGGAATGAACATGAACTTGTCAAGTGGACTTTGTAACATTGGCTACCAAACACTTGACCAATCTTCAAGAAATCAGCTTGCAATGATGCAGGGTTTTTCAAGCCTTGGACATGACAATTGTCAAAACACTTCAAACATTGTTTCGGCAATCAATAATTTAGGCTATGCACAGCAAGAATGTTGTTGCAAAACTCAATCCACTATTCGAGAAGAAGGAAGCTTGACAAGGGGATTGATGCAACAGAACTTAATCACACACCTTCAAACCCAGTTGTGCGATGCAAAAGACAAGATTTCTTCATTGAAAGGGCAGTTATACCAAACAAACTTGTCTAATCAGCAAACAGGGGCAATTTTACAGGCTATTCGAGAAATAACCCCTACAACAACAGCAACGGCAACGGCTTAATCACAGGGGGAGCAATCCCCCTAACCATAAGAAGGGAAAACCAAAATGAAATACATAGCATACAATCCGAGATGGAAAGACCACAAGAGAATAGAGCAGACCTTGGAACACAAGCCTTCAACTTGGGAAAAATACCTAAAGAAGGAACAAGGAAAGCTGAAAATCTTGAAAATGGAAATAAAAGAGTTCATGGAGCTTGCCGAAAACATAGAAGATGTAAAAGTAAGCGAAAGTGAATTTTATAATGGAGCAAAGCATCTTGCATCAGCATCTATTTTGTTAATGCAATCAATAAGGGAAAGTGCAGATGACAAACTTTAATCTACCGCAAAAAATCAATATTCTTGGCGAAAGTTGGGAATTGATAAAAAACGCAAACGACCCTTCAGTTGGGTTTCCATATGAAAGGGTGAACACAATTGATTTTGATTGTTCAGAGGTTCGACAGGGTTTGTATCGGATTCTTGTTACAGGTAACATTCAACCGATGCAAGGAAGCCTTGAAAAGCCTTTGAGGTTGACTTTTATAGGATTTAATAACACCCCTATATATCAAAGGTTCTTGACAAGAAACGACTTGCGGAAAATGTCAATTTATAAAGCCGACATTGGCAAATTTGCTGAAGACTTTACAAACGCATTTTTCGGACAGAATACTGAACAAGGCGACAAATACAACATTCAACCAACACCAGATTTGAAAGGAATGGAAGATGGCGGAAGAAATGCAGATGATGAATAATGAAGAAGCTTTTAATAGATACTTCAAACGAATAAAAGAGGAAGTTCAAAAGAACTTGAATAGAAAATGGGACGCACGAAAATATGCAAGTTCAGCAAGTTGGCTACTAACAAGGTTTGCGATGAACCAAGACCCCGAATTTGCAGAGGAAGCGGCGACCTACATTTTAGCGGCAACCTACATGAAAAGGGGGACAAAATGAAATACTTGTGGATAATTATTGCGGGCTTGATTGCTTCAATATTGTTCAATGCAGATGATGTTGACATTGATTTTGGCAAGAATAAAAGGCTTGAATATGTTTCAAGAAGTGAGGATTACCGACCATGGCACAACAGCAATGATTGGGGAAACGATGAAGAAACAATGCTTGAATATAGAGGCAGGGGAAGCAATGGGCGATATGTCAGCCGAGGTGGAAGGCGGGGCGGATATTAAGCCTTGACAAGTTGGCAAATATAACTTTTAATAAAAAGGAAATATTGGCAATGAAAGGGGCTTGGAAAGTAATGCAAGGCGATACATTAAACACAACTTTTGCAAGTTTATTTGCAACCGCTTGTTCTTTTGTTATTGCCCATTTGCCTGAAATCCAAGCCTTCATCACCTTTTTATTGACAGTTGCCTTTTTGGTTTACAAAATAAGGGAAGCCAAAGCAAAGGCATTGGAAGCAGAAGAACACCAAGTCGAGGAACACAAAAGACATGAAAATTCTGATTGAGTTGATTTCCGCTTTTCTATGGCGGGTGCGTGGTGGATTAGAAATCAAAGGAAGAAAATTCCCTGCAAATAAAATTTGGTTTGCCCTTTTTATAGGGCTTTTGTGCTATTTAAAGGACAAAGGGATTGAGTGTTCAGTCAATGCAGGCATTGCAACATTTGTTTCATATCAACTTTATGGTTGGGGGAAGTATGTCGGGGCATTAGTTGGCGGAAGCCTGAACAAAGAAGAAAAAGAATGTGAATTAATTGACAGTATTCTTGACCCTTGCAAATTGACTTGGAAGGGGAAAACATACTTTTTAAACGATTACCCCAAATTATATGGATTTATTGGAACAACCTTTACAGGCTTGATGATTTCATATTTGATGGGCTTGGGAATGGGTGATTTTTGGTTTGGCTTTGTTGGTGCAGGTATGGGGGTTTGTTATTGGATAGGAAGCTTTTGTGAAAAAATCATTCCTTTGGGCAAAGAAGGTTGGAATTGGGGCGAATGGATTTTTGGTTTTTATTTGGGGGTTTGTTTATGATAGAACATGACATTGATATTCTTGCCCGCACCATCTATGGCGAAGCAAGAGGGGAAAAGACAGCAGGCAAAAAGGCGGTTGCATGTGTTATCATGAACCGCTATAAAAGCAAAAAATGGTTTGCAGGAAAAACGATTGCAGAAACTTGTCAGAAGCCTTGGCAATTTTCTTGTTGGAATAAAAACGACCCAAACCGCAAAGTGATTTTGAACGCATCAGCGGTTGAATTGGGTGAATGTTTGACAATAGCAGAAGATTTTGTAAACGGCAAAGAAAAAGACTTTCTTTGCGGGGCTTGTCATTATCATACATTGAATGTGAAGCCGAATTGGGCAGAAGGCAAGAAAGCCGACTTCATGATTGGACATCATTTGTTTTATATAGGGGTTGAATGATGGAAAAGATGAAAGAAGCATTGGCAAAAATTGCCCCTTGGGTTATTAGTTGGGCAATGGGGCTTGTGACATATTACATGGCAGAAAATACGGACAAGGGCTTTTCAGCCCTGATTTCAATTGTGGAAGTGTTCAAATGAAAGAAGTGTTGTTTGTTGTTGGCTTGATGATTGCTTGCTTCCTTCTTGGCTATATAGGGGGCAAAAATTCGGCACAGAAAGCAGAATTGCAAAAAGATATTCAGTTATACCAAAAAAGAGAAAACACCACCACGGAACAGGAAAAAACAGCCCAACAAATAAAAATCATTTACAGGGAATTGAAAAGCGATGAAAAAGATTGTGATTTTGTTCTTGATTTTGATGTTTCAAAGTGCTTGCCAAAGTAAGCCTTTAAATTGTTGCCCGATTGTTTCAGGAAGGATTGCAGAGCCAAAGCAAGTGCGGGACTATATAGCAAATGACAAAATATTTCAATCATACCTTGACAAGTGCAAATGTAATTGATATATTGTTGATGATATAGGTTATTTAGTTACTCGCTAAATAGTTTTTTTCATTTTGACTTCAAAAAAATGTTGATAAACAAGAAACCCCGCTTTTCGGCGGGGCTTTCTTTTATTTCATATCAAAATATCTTTTCAGTATTCGGGCAATAAGCCTTGAGATTGGCAACATTTCCATTTTGGCATATTGTTCAACCTGTTCATAAGTTTTGGCATCAATTGTGATTGTGATGCGAACCGCCTTTTCATCTTCATTCAAAATTTTTCTTCCCATAATAACCCCCTATTTAATAGCAACTTGACATTCTTGGAAGATTTCCAAACCTGCAATGTTTCTTTCACCCGCTTTGATTGCATTACGGACAGCGGTTTCATTCAATTGGATATATTGCAAAGGGACTTTGGATAAGTCAGTAAGGCGGAAAGCCCAAACTTTACGCACAACCGAATTTGCGGAAGATTGGTTGATTTCCATTTGCTTTGCGGTTGCATCAATCAATTTGTTTTGTTTTGCTTCAATTGCTTCAATCATTGCTTTTCTTGTAACAGCATCATATTCACCTGCACCCGATTTCAAGGCTTCAAGTTCTTCAGCCTGTTTCAAGGCTTCATCTTCCGCTTTTTGTTTTATTGCAAGGGCTTCAGCTTCCATTCTTGCTTTCTGTTCATTCAAAAAGTGGTTTATTTTGCCCCGCACAATTTCTTCAGCATCATTCAAAAATGATTTAGGTTCGGTAAACATTGCTTTAATTTCAGCAAGTTCTTTCTTGGCATCTGCAGAAAGTTCATCTTCTTGTTTTTTTATTGCTTTTTTATAATCTGAAATTTCTTTCAACATAAGAACTGCATTTTCTTTGTCAGCTTCATTTTCAATGCGGGCATCATTCATTTGGTTGAGATAAACCCTTGCTTTGATTTCAATGGGCTGAACAATTGCTTGATAATCTTTCATAGTGTTTTCCTTCCGTTAAAAATTAAACTACATTTTCATATATACACCCTTTCATTCTATTTGTCAACATACTTTTTCATATTTTTTCATATTAGGTATTGACAAAGACAAAAAAAGGAATTATAAAGGATTTGTTTTCAACATTATTTTTGGAGTGCAAAATGGAAGATGGAATATACTTCAATTTGCCCGATGAAGTTTATCACAATGAAAAAAGATTGAGTTCATCAGGCATTCGGGATATATTGGACAACCCGACATTCTATTGGTTTAATTCTAATTTAAACCCATTGCGGGAAGAAAAGCCAAGCGAAGCAATGACAGACGGCAAAATTTTTCATGCAATGATTTTGGAAGGCGAAAACTTCCACAACAAATTCAAAGTCACACCACCTGAAATTGAAGCCCTGAACAAAAACTGTTCAGAATATAGAATATGGAAATCAGCCCAAACATTGGAAGTGATACCAAACACAAAGTTCAAGAAGTTCAATTTGATTTGTGATTATTTAAGGGAAGAAGGACAATTGCTTGATTGCAACATATTCAAAGGCGGTTTCCCTGAAGTTTCTATTTTTTGGACTGAAGACGGCATCAAGCGAAAAGCCCGCATTGATTACCTGAAGCAAACAGCAATCTTGGATTTGAAAACATTTCAGAAAACCAAGAAAGCCCCATTATCAAATTTTATTTCACAATATTTCTTCAGCTTCAAAGTATATCTTCAATTGATATATTATAAAAGGGCGGTTCTTTTTGCCTTGAAGAACAATTTGCCTGTTCATGGAACAGAAGAACAAGTTTTGTTTTGGGAATCTCTGAAGGGAACTGAAGACCTGATGACAATGGCGGTGTTTGTTAATAGGGAATTGCCCCAAACCGCTTTGAAAGTGTTTCTGAAGGACAAATGCCCAGACCTTTGGCGGTTGGGTGAAAAGCAGATTGAACAGGCGGAAGGCATCTTCAAAGACTTCATGGAAAAGTTCGGTGCAAAGTCGGCATGGCTTCAAGATGTTGAAGTTGATACGGAAGACCTTATGTTCAGCGATGCGGATTTTCCACAATCATTTTATGACTTATTACAAGGGGAAATATAAATGACACAAAAACATTTACAATTTATTGATGATTTGCCCTGCATAGTATGCGGAAGAACAAGGGAATCGACCCATCATCATTTGTTGAGGGTTGGCAGGGAATATTTGACCCCAACAAAAGAAACAGAAGGTTTGATGTTTCCAAAGGTAAAATCAAAAGGAATGGGGACAAAATCAGATGACAGGTTTTGTTTGCCTGTTTGCCCAAAATGTCATGCGGAAGCCCACAGATGCGGGAACGATAAAGAATATTTTAGAAGACAAGGAATTGCAGAACCTGAAAAATTTGCACTTGCATTGTGGAAACTTTCGGGCTTATATGATAAGGCAATGGACTTGATGAATTGGCATTTATTGGGAAGGAAAAAATGTTCAGGGTTGCAGAGTTCAAAAAGATAAAAGGCAAGCAGGTTTTCACACAATTTGCCTTTAAGGGTTACAAATTAGACCAAGCGGGAAATTTGACCCATTACAAAAAGAAAATCAATCAGAAAGACAGACGAAAAAAGAACTTTATTGAATTGAATATGTGGACAGGACAAAAGGACATCAAGGGCAAGCCCTTATATACTGAAGATTTTGTTTTTGACCACAACAACAAAGTCAATGGTATAATAAAATGGTTCAACAACATGGGTGGTTTCATCTTGCGTGTTGATGCAGGAAAAATTGAAATTCCTTATTCATATTTGAATGAAGATGATGTGAAGTTGGAATATTGGGGAAACCGCTATCAAAACGAAGGAAGGAAAAACAAATGGAAAAAATGATTTGGCACAATAAAATTGAATTACCCGACACAGAAGAAGGGTTGTTTGTATATGTTTTTGATGATGGGGTTGATGTTGAAGAATTTGAAGAATATTTCTTTTTTGCCTCAAATTTAATCAAATGGGCTTATTGGGAAGATGTTTTGAAGGCGATTGACTTTTTTGAAAACCCCAAAATCAAAGAAATCATGGGAATAAAGATTGAAACAATAATTGAGTTCAGAAGATTGGCACTTCAAAAGGGTTTTTCTAATGTTGAAGATTTTATAAAGGATTTGAGAAAATGACACTAACAGAGCAATGGAAAAAAGGCAAGCTTGAAGACGGGCGTTATTATTTCCGACATAAGGATAATAGTACACCATTTGCTTGGTTTGGCAGTAAAAAGGTTTATGATGGTTATTCCAACGATGAAGTTGTAGAAGTCCTAACACCTGTTCCAAGTTATGAGGAATTAGAAGAATTGAAGATTGACAACCATAATCTCAATGCTTGGATAAAAAACTTCCAACCAAAATATAAAGAAATAGAAAAAGAAAACCAACAGCTCAAATGGCTACTTTTAGAGTGTAGAGAGTGGATAGAGTTTTTAAGCGTAAAGATGAAAGCTGAGAAAAGTCCTAAGAACGCTATGTATTTTGAAGTAATGTTAACCAAAATAGACAACGCAATAGGAGAAAAAAAGTGATAGAACAGTTTGAAAATAAAATCATAAATGCGGATTGCTTGGATGTCTTGAAGCAGTTGCCCGACAAGTGCATTGACCTTGTGTTGACCGACCCGCCGTATGGAATTGGTATGGACGGGGGAAACGTTGGATATAAAGGATTTAATAACTTTCAAAAGAAAAACTGGGATAAAGAAAAGCCTGATATACAGATTTTTAATGAAATATTCAGAGTTTCAAAAAATCAAATTATATGGGGTGGCAATTATTTTGGGTTGCCGTCAAGAGGTTATTTGGTTTGGGACAAAGGAGAGGGTTTTTATAATAGAACCTATGCTGAAGCTGAATTAGCATTTACTTCTTTTGATATGAATGTGAAGTTATTTAAGTATGACCCTCTTGCTAGGGGTGATTACAAAGGAAAGATACATCCAACACAAAAGCCCCTTCAACTTATGCAATGGTGTTTGGAAAAGGGAAGTAAAGAAGGTGATTTGATATTAGATTGCTTCAGCGGTTCAGGCACAACAGCTGTTGCTTGCCACAATCTAAAAAGGCGGTTCATCTGTGTTGAAAAAGATTTTGACTATTGGAAAGCAAGTTGCAAAAGGCTTGAAGACCACCAAAGGCAAGGGGTTTTGTTTTGATTGTGAATAAATATGAAAAAATATGAAAAAATATGTTGACATTATCAAAAAGCATGTTATATTCATCTTGTAATCAACATTTAGAAAGGAAGAAAAAATGGAAAGTTATATTGAAGAAAAAGAAGATTGTGCAAGCTATGCAGGGCAACCGATAGACAACACAAAGGAAGATTTGCTTGAAGCCTTGAAAGAAGCCTTTGAAGATATGGTTTCAAAACAAGCGGACATGTTGGTTGAAGATAATCCTGAAGACTATATATGCGGAACTTCTGGTTGTGGATATTATCACAATGGGGTTGGCTTTGCTTCTTGCGGTGCAACCGAAAATGAATATGATGAAGACAAAGCATTTGAAGATGCAAAAGAAAATGTGATTGAAGCATTGGTGAATAATGATTTTGATGCGGTTGAAGAACTGTTTGAATATAACAAATTCACAATTGCCCTTGGCAAATTTTTGAAAGGTTGCTAATCATGAAAAAGAGATATGAAAAAGACCCCATCAATGGAAAGTTCTATGAAGTAAAGGAAGAAGGCTTCACCGATTCTGAATGGCAAGAATTTCAAGAAAGATGGGGGCAGGTTGCAAATAAACGCAAATATTCTTTTGCTGATAAAATTGCATTTTGGTTCTTTGGTTTTTGCATGCTTTATCTTTTGGGGCAATTGTTAAGGGTTTTATTTTAGGGGGTAAGCATGAAGACAGCAATTTTCAAAGGATATGATGAAGAAGGGGAAATTTGGGCAATTGGCAAGGCTTATGGTTCAGGCGATACAGAAACAAAGTTTATTTGCCCGATAGAACCCACAAAAGAAATCATTGATGAATATGAAAGGCGGAAAAATGTATTTAGTAACAACCGAAAAAAAGCATGGTTGCATTGGGGAACTAATAAGAAGCAATGACAAGCCCTTGTTCATCTTTTGGGTTGAAAATGATGCACAAATTCGCAGGTTCAATGAATTTGTGCTTGCTGAAAATCCGCAAAAATTATTTGAAATTATAGAATGGGAAACAAAACATGAAAGTTGGAAGCGAATATTCAGGTGAATGGGGTGACACAGTAATTGTGTTGAGGGCATCAAAAGTTCTTGATGTTGTATATTTCACAGATGAATTGATGTTTGTTGATGAATTGCCGATTGGAGCATTCCTTGACAAATACAAACCCACAGGGCGGGTGAATAAAGCCTTGAAAACATTATTTGATGAAAAAAACTTTGAAAGGAAGGAAAAATGACACTAACAGGGGCGATTTTGCGACACCTGAAGGAATACAAAAGCATCACAAGCTTTGAAGCCTTCACCGAATATGGGGCAACCCGACTTTCGGCAATTATTTTTAATTTGAGAAAAACCCACATCATCACCGATGAATGGATTGAAAGGACAAACCGATTTGGTGAAAATGTAAGATTTAAGAAATATTTGTATGTAAAGGAAATTTAATTATGGAACTTGTTGTTGATAATAGAATTATTCTTGCTCTTGCGGAAGTTGCGGGCAAAGATATTGAAAGAGGTTTGAATTATATATTTGTTTTTGGTAAAGAAGGCGAAAGCCCGATATTCTTTGCGACAGATGGACAAATTGCCTTGAAGGTATATCCTATACAAGGCAACTTCAATTTTGAAGGTGATTTTGTTTTGCAAATTCCTGTTTTATTGAAAAAGGTTCTGAAGTATAACAAAAAAGAAGAAAATCATGTGATGAATGCAACAATATTCAAAAATGCAGGTGATAAGGCTGAAGCCCATTTCTACAATGAAGCACCATTTGTTCTGAAGTTCAATCAGCCTGAAGCACCAAAATTTGAAGAAATGCCCGATATTTGGAAAACGGAAACAATAGAACAAGGGGCAATTGCTTTCAATCCTATGTTGGCAAATAAGCTTGGAAAAGCCCTTGTCAGGTTGGGTTTTCCTTCAATGCAAACATTCTTGCTTGGTGATTGCAGAATGAGCGGGACAAAGCAGAATGAAGAATTTATTGCTGAATATATCTTGGTGGGTGGAAGATATGAAGAATGACAAGAAAGGTTGCTTCTTGCGAATATTCAAAGACCCTTCAGGTGAAAAGAAGGACTTTGTGATTGAAATGGGCGGTGAATTTGATTGCTTCCGAATTGCAGTTGATTTTGCCGACCTTGTAACAATAAAAAATGAAATTATCAACATTGAAGAAAGGGCAAAGCAGAATGAACAAGATTTCAGTTGAAACATTGAAGGCAGTTAGAAAGCAAAAAGGCATGACACAAGCCGAATTTGCAAAGAAAATTGGATATTCTGAAACCTATATTCAGAAGATTGAACAAGGGAAGCTTCCCATCACTTATGAATTCACAAGGAATTTCAAGTTTGCATTTGACCTTGAGCGGGCATACAGAAAAGCTTGTGAAAATTATTGTGAAGTTCATGAAGTAATGAACAAAAAGCCCTTCATGACCAAAAGGGGGTTTCTTTGTTTGATTATATTGGTTTTGATTTTTGTTTTATTATATTAAAGAAAGGAAAAAAATATGTTTGATTTGTTTGGAAAGAAGAAAAAAGAAGAAAATGAAGTGAAATTTGGATTGATGCTTGCTTTGCATTGTGAGTTGGAAAAAATAAAACAATGGAATGAAGAAACTTTCCCTGATGCCACATTGGGCGGACAGCTTGAAAAACTTGAAGAAGAATTTGAAGAATTTTTCACCGCAACAGAACTTGAAGACCAAAGAAAAGAAATGGCAGACATTTTCATTGTTTTGGGCGGTTTGAGAAGGTGGAAAAGCCGAATTGGCAACAATCAGGAAATCACATTGACAAAAAATATGCCGATTGAAGTTTTGGGCGATTTACTACTTGACATTGACAAGAAGATGGAAATCAACCGCAAAAGAGTTTGGAAAAAGTCAGGTGATGGAAAATTTCACCACAAGGAAGGCACAAAATGAGGTTTGAAGAAGCACTAAAAGCTATGAGAGAAGGAAAGAAAGTTAAGCTTGGCAATTATATTCATTTCATAGAAGAAAAGACAATATGGAAATATCATATTGCTGATGATTTCAAACTATTAGGACATTTATACTATGATGAAATAATGTCAGAAGATTGGGAGATTGTAGAGTAAGCCACCAAAGGAAGAAGGAAGGGGAAACACCGCCCCTTCTTTTTTATAATTGACATTTTCAAAAAATTAAAATTATACTTGAACATAATTGAACAAGGGTTTCTTTTTTTAGAACAAGAGCAATGGCAAAAAACTTGAACAGAAATTTGAACAAAGGGAAAGCACGCAAGGCTGATAATATAAGGCTTTGCAGGGAACTTTTGAAAAAGGGAAACACCCAAAGAGAAATTGCAAAAATCTTGAACATTAGTTTGCAGACCGCAAACACATATTGTCAAGAAATTGCACAAGAAATTGAAGATGCCCACAAAGAGCAAGTGCAGGAAGCAAAAGAAATAAGAAGAAGAACCCTTGACCGAAACAAGCGGGCAAAATTAGCAAGGGAACAGCAACAGGAAGAACCGATTGAACCCCAAACACCTGAAGAACTTGCCAAGGCAGGCTTCACCGCATGTTTGCGGGAATTGCAAATTCGCTTGCCTATGATGACAAATGAAGAAGTGATGAAAATCACAGTTGACCTTTGGGACAGGGTGAACAAATGAAAATCTTGATATATAGACCCGACAAAAAGATTTTTGACAATGGAAATGTTGACAATGAATGCTTATATTTCCCAAATGGTAAGAAATACACAGAACCCAAAGAGCCTGAACACAAACACCCGCTTGATAAGATAAGCAAGGCGAAAATCACAAGTTCTTTTGTTGAGGTGAGCAGATGACCTTTGATTTCAATTTTGATTTTAAGTTCAATTTTGGATTTGGTGAAAAGGAAAAGAAGGATTTGACCTTTTCGCAGTTTTGCACAGCGGTTGACTACCCCGCCCCATTCCCCAAACAAATTGAAATGAAGAAGTTTATATTTGAAGGCGATTTCCCCCGCATGGTTCTTGGTGCGAGGGGTTACGGCAAAACCGATTTTGGTACAATCCTTG
>JAZSDA010000003.1:0-2698 GCA_045530955.1 Candidatus Gastranaerophilaceae bacterium | reverse complement strand
CGAAACGCTCACCCGTGTTAGCCAACGCTAATGCGTATAACCCTTTGGGTTGTCCTTCAAACATAGATTAAAACATTTAAATTATTAATAATTAGTTACTTATGTATTAATTTTATTTACTGGTGCACTTTGTGGTGCATTTTATATTCCGACTTTTATCATAGAAAAGAGGAAATATCTGCAAATATAGCGAAAAAGTTTAAAACTATATTGTTAGTCTGTAATTTGATTTATAAATAGTTTATTTATTGAATGCACCATAAAGTGCACTCACCTACCCTATTTTGCTTTCACCACAATCACATCATCAAGATTAGTGGTGTATTTCTTGGAGATATATTCATTCTTCAAATGTCATATCTTTTAATTATCTTCAAAAAAATATCATCTATTCTTTGATTATAAAATATAATGTTGTATCTTTGCACTAACAATTCCCACCACGCCTCTCAACGATGCGTACCACGGTGGGACTTCGCTTTTTTATGGGTATATGAAATATGATAAACTTCCAATAGATTTACCTCAGCAACTTGAAAAACTGAAGCAAAGAGGTATGACCATTGCCAATGAAGAAATGGCATTGGAACAACTACATTCCATCAGTTATTTCAGATTGGCTAATTATTGGAATGCAATGGAAAATCAAGCGGACAAACATCAATTTTTACCTAATAGTAATTTTGAGGATATTATTAACGCATATACATTCGACAAGAAACTGAGAACTTTAGTTTTTACTTCCATCCAAGATATAGAAATAGCACTTAGAACAAGAATAATCCAATTCTTTTCATTGAAGTATGGTTCGTTTTGGTTTATGGATACCAACTTGTTTAAGGATGCTACTATACACGATGCTTGTTTGAAAAATATAGAAAAAGAAGTTTTACGTTCTAAGGAAGAGTTCTTGACTGAACATTTCGCAAAATATGACGAACCATCTTTACCGCCTGTTTGGAAGACATTAGAAGTTGCTTCTTTCGGCACACTATCCAAACTGTATTGTAATTTTAAAGACACAGAGGTTAAAAAACAAGTTGCAAGAAGTCTTGCCCTACCCCAATATATCTATTTAGAGAGTTGGTTAAAATGTGCTACCGTATTGAGAAATCTATGTGCTCACCATTCACGTCTTTGGAACAGACGTTTTGCTTGGAAACCACAACTTCCACAAAAAATGCCACTTAACTGGTTGCAAAATGTTCAATACGTCCGTCCCATTAAATTATATGCCCAATTCTGCTATTTGGCATATTTGGAGCAAAGTATAAATCCAAATACTGCTTTCAGAAAGGAGATAGTTGATTTATTAAAGGATAAACCTAAGCAAACATTAAAAGCAATGGGATTTCCTGAAAATTGGCAATCCGAACCATTATGGAACTAAAATAATAAGGTGGAATTGAAGACAATTCCACCTTATTTCATCTTAAAACGTCAACAATTTACCAAACAGATATATCTGCTTACTACGCAACAAATCATAGTCGATGTTTGGTTCAGTTCCATTCAACAATGCAAGCTGACACATCTTCAATATCTTGCCCATACAATTTACACCCACATAAGAGCCGATATATTTTATCTTGTTGCGTTCTTCATTTTTCTTGTTTGCCAACTCTTTGGAAGAAGCATAAGGATTGCTGCAATCAATGTATTTTTCAATAGTCTTGACACATTCTTTCAGCTCTTCATTCTTAGCTCCCCAAAAGGTTGATGTAACCGATGCCTTATTTTGGAAACTGGAGTTTTCAAGAATGATTGCGTCACTTGGTATCTTCAACAACAGTTCCTTGAAATCAGCATTTCCTTTTGTCTTAGTCCACACCACATACTTCATCCATTCAACATTATATTCTTCCCAATCAGGTCTTTTCTTATCTTCATATTTCCGTCTGATTGCTTTCTTTGCACTGTAACCATTGGTTTCATTTTGCAGTTCACGTTGGATTGACTTATGTTCATCCGTATCATTGGAGAACATACCACAAATGTATGCCGACTCACTGTTTGAAAAATCTTCACCATCCAAGGTAAATGGATAGCCCTTGCACATATTACCAAGATTGTTTAGGAACATTTCACCATCAACATCCGCTTTATCTTCTGCTTTTCTGAAGCTCCAAACGTGGTATTTGCTACAATCAATCGTTTCATTCTTATAGAAATCAATGTTACTGAAATCATACTTTTCAGTGGATTTCTCTACCTTATCCTTGTTCTTGTCATTCCTCTTGAATATGGCATTGTATTCTTTTGGAGCATTTTCAATGATTGGTTCATACTTATTTAACCATTTCTTGATTTCATTTAAAGATGTTATTCTTGTTATTTCACCATTAAACTCCAAATAACCATTTACGGAATTATTTAGAACGGATAAGTTTATGCTATCATCATATAACTCCCATACAGTTACACCAAGTCCATTTGCAAACTTTTCCAATGTTCTTGGTTGCATTGATTGTTTCCCACCCAATATACGGTTGATGTTAGGTTGTTTCAACCTTGTACGTTCTGCAAGCTCAGTCTGAGTAATATTCAAATCAGACATCAATCGTGTTATTTTATCAATGTTATTCATTGCATTTTAATTTAAAGATTAAACAAGATACAAATATAGCTATTTTATATTGTAAATGATATATCACAGATTCATTCTAAACTCTTTCGGTAGATATACATTCGGATAATC
>JAZSDA010000066.1:0-10416 GCA_045530955.1 Candidatus Gastranaerophilaceae bacterium | reverse complement strand
CAACACAAAAAAGACCACTTATTAGGTGGTCTTTTTTTATATATATAGTCTAATTTATATTATTAGCTTAATGCCATTAGTGCTTTTACTGAACGAGCGTTTTCTTTAACTTCTTCATCAAAACCTTCTGAAGAAATAGTGTTTTCAAGAACTTTCATAGCTTCTTCTTTATTTTCTAAAGAAAGAAGTTCATTGATTGTACTCATAGCAACAACTGTTGACATATCGTTGATGCCTTTACCTCTGTTAGAGATAACCACTGATAAAGATTCGTGTTCATTTCTTTTTACTAATGCACGTGATGTTAATTCTCTTACATCATCAATTGAAGAATTTGTACCAATTTCTTCTAAAACAGCAACTGAATCTGGATTTGGATTAATTGTTAATGATTCAATAATATTACTTACTTTCGAAAAGTTTTTGTTGTTTCTCATATTGTTATCCATTTAATTAATCCTCCCTATGCTGCTACCACAGCCATGTCAGCTTCAAGAGCTGAAAGAGCTTCTACTAACATTGGTTTAACCTCTGCGTGTGGGTCCATTTTTGATAATTTAGAGATTTCTCTTTCTCTGCCATTAACAAAGAATGTTTTAATATCTCTAGCTAAGATTTCTTTTGTACCATCTAAAGAAATTTCAGTATTACCTAATTCGTGTAATTTTTTCCATCCGCTGATGATACCTTCTTTCATTCTGTTACCGAATGAAATGATTGATTCGATACCTTCGTAGAATTTGTTTCCAAAATCACCTAGTGAACCTACGAATGTAGAATATATTCTTTTTGAACTAGCTGTTAAGTTGCCAGTAAAACTAACTTTGCTTGCTTCTTTTGCTTTGCTTGATTCAAAAACATCTTCTGTTAAGATATTTTTTTGGAAATTAGAAGCTGCAAAAGGGTTACTTGTTCTTGTAGTTTGCGCTTCGCTCTTACTAGTGTTGAAGATACGATGGCTTAACTGATTGATTCTTTCAATTGCTGTCATATAAATTAAACCTCTTTCTATAATTATCCACGTATTAAGTCTATCATAGTGTCTAAAATTTAAATCAACCTTTTGTATGATTTGTGTTAAAATATAACTATGAATTTTAAAAATTTGGAAGAATTAATAGCTGTTATTGCAAAATTGCGTTCTCCTGAGGGTTGTCCTTGGGATAGAGAGCAAACTCATGCTTCACTTCGACCAAATATGATTGAAGAAGCGTATGAAGCTGTTGACGCTATTGATGATAATGATATGAAACACTTGAGAGAAGAGTTAGGAGATGTGCTTTTACAAGTTCTTTTACATTCTCAAATAGCATCAGAAAATGGGGATTTTACAATAGAAGATGTAGCAAGAGAATTAAAAGATAAACTTATACATCGTCATCCGCATGTGTTTGGGGATGCTCAAATTGATTCTCCTGATGGCGTTTTAGATGCTTGGGAAAAACTCAAAGCTGAAGAAAAATCTCACAGAAAATCTGCTATGGATGGAATTTCCAGAGCTCAAGCTGCTTTAATTTCAGCTCAAAAGATTTCTAAAAAGGCTGTAAAAGTTGGTTTTGAATGGCCGAATGAGGAGTCTTTGTACGAATGTATCATGTCAGAGTTCAAAGAGTTTAAAGAAGCGACTCAAGAAGCTGACAGAGAACATATGGAAGAAGAATTTGGTGATATTTTATTTGCAACTGTGAATTTAGCTCGTTGGAATAAAATTGATGCTGAACAAGCTTTGTTAAAAGCTAATAAAAAATTCGAAAAACGTTTCCGTAAAATGGAAGAACTTGCGACAAAACCATTAGCCGAATATTCATTTGAGGAATATGATGCGTTATGGAAACATGCAAAGAAAAGGTTGGCAGATGGTGTATAAAAAGTTATTTTTATTAACTTTGATTATTTTTGTAGGGTTGGGTGTTTCTTATGCATCTGAACTTAGTTTGTCATATCCTGTAATGGATGGTGAAACTCCAAGACCTAAAGTTAATTCACCTGTATTAAAACGTGTATTACCTGTTCCTACAGAGCCTAAAGAAGATGTAGTTAAAGATAATGGTAATAAACCTACAAAGTCTAAAACCGTTAATAAAAAAACTAATGATGAACAAAAACTTGAATCTAAAAAAGATGGCACTAAAAAGAAAAATGAAAAAATTATAAATGGTGTATATTTCCCAGATGGTGTTCCAACAGATAAAACTAAAAATAAACCTGTAGTTTGTGATTTGCCAAGTGCATCTGATCAGGTTTATCCTTTGCCTAAAGAATTTCAAAATTTAAGAACAACTTATGTAAATGGAATTTATTGTGAAAAAGTTGATAAATATGGTGGGTTTAGAAGACAAAAACACTATTTTTATGATTGTAGAAAGAAACAAATGGTTTTAATTCCAAATGTTTATTATATTCATCCGAAGTATATGAATAAATTGAAAAAACTAAGACCTGATTATGAAAAATATAGCAGTAAATCAGATTACTTTAAACATGAAGGAAAAACCTATAAAATTCCGACATACAAAGATAATAAATATTAATTAAGGATTTATAAAAATGAAAGACGTACAAAATTCACAAGATAATAGAAATGTTGATATTCAAAAAGTTGGTATAAAGCATGTTGAACTGCCGCTTGTAGTTCAAAGAAAAAATAAAACAGACAAAGTAGTTTATGCAAAAGCCAGAGTTTGTGTATCTTTGCCAAAGGATTATAAAGGTACTCATATGAGTCGTTTTGTTGAAGTTTTGAATGAGTGGCGTAGTAAAAAACTTTTGGGTGTTGATATTCGTGGATGTCTTGAAGAAGTTGTAAAAAGACTTGATGCCCAAAGTGGTGAATTAGAATTCGATTTTAAATATTTTGTTGATAAGCAAGCTCCAGTTTCTAATTTGTCAGCTCCAATGTGTTATGATTGTTCTTTTGAGGGCAGAATTGACAATGGTCAGTATAAATTTGTTTTAGGAGTGAAAGTTCCTGTAACAACACTTTGTCCTTGCTCAAAAGAAATCTCAGAATATGGTGCTCATAATCAAAGAGCAATTATCAGTGTAAAAGTTTCTTATGATGAAACTGAACATATATGGTTGGAAGATTTAATCGAACTTATTGAATCTTGTGCATCTTGCCCTGTTCACCCACTATTAAAACGTCAAGATGAAAAGTATGTTACTGAAAAAGCATGGGAAAATCCTAAGTTTGTAGAAGATGTGTTGCGTGATACGGTCGTGAAATTACGTGAAAATTCTACAATCAAAGAATTTGAAGTTGATTGCGAAGCATTTGAAAGTATTCATAATCACTCAGCTTGGGCTTATCAATCTGAAGTAAAATAATTTATTTTATAAAATGCCTTCCATCATGTCATTCAGTGCTATTTTTGCAACTCTTGTTGGGGCGGCAATTGAGGTACCTGTGATTTCTTGCAGTGCAACGGCGTATTTCCCGTCTTTTTGTACTAATTGATAGCTTAAATCGAGTAATTTTTTCTTTCTTTGCATATTGATATGTATAGCTTGATTGAGCTTTTGAGTTTTAGCTGTTAATTCAGTAAAGGATAATCTTTGGGTGTATAAACCCATTTTTTCTCGTTCAAGTTCTTTTATTCTGGTTTCGATTTTTGCTTGTAATGCTTTTACTTTATCGACAGGTTTTCCGATAAGAGGATTTTGAGATAGCTCTTTTAATCTATTACTTGAATATGGTATATCTGTTCCTGGTAGTCCTGTGATATTTATGCCATGCTCAGTTAAAGTAGGTGTAACTTCTCCAACTTCATAGTGCTGAGTTAATTCGGAATTCCTTGAAGCAGAAAACTCAGAAACTTTACCTGTTTTTGAGCTAAGAGAGCCAACTCCTTCAACGTGTGCGTGCGAAGCTAGATTAGCACTTCCGATATTTGCAATGTTAGCAAATTCTTCCGGTTTGGCGTTTCCTCCTGATAAAATAACTCTTACCCCTTTATCAGATAAATCTTGATAGTCAAATAGTTCTGGTGAAAATTTTCTATATCTATCTGGTAACACCAGTGGAGCTTTTGAAGTTATATCACTGCTGAGTGTTGAAAATGAACCAGAAACATAATCTATGTGATTACCTTTGTTTATGTAATCTATAACTTCACGTAATTCAGTATTAGCGTATAAATTATTATAGTTTATTTTGAATGGGACATATGTTGCAAAAGGGTTATGTCTTTTTGCAAATGTCATTACAACATCTCCATGACTTAATCCAAAGCAACCTTTATTAAAATCTTCAAAAAAGTCAGGAATTGCAATAACTTTTGGTGTTAATTCTGCTTCTTTTACAAACACTCCGTCAGCATCCAAAATTCTTACTATAATTTGGCCATCTTCAGTTTCACCTTGTTTTAAAAGGTGATAAACTTTGCCATCTTTTGGGTTTGTCCATTCGGCTCTTGAATATGTGTCTTTAATCCTTGTTGAAGTTAATCTTGCGTAATCTTCAGGGGTTGCTTTTGTGAATGTTCTTAAGATACCTGTTTTTGCTTGGCGAAGTGCAATTTTGTTCATCTTTTGAGCAGTTTGCATTTCAATTGAGCTAAAACGAGGTAATTCTACAACTTCACCAGTTTCTTCGATTATACCTCTTGGATTTATTCCGTGAATTTCTGGGTTTGTTTGTAGAATTTTTGCTCTTTTTTGTGCTAGTTCTTGAGCTGCGTTTATGATTTGTTTTATATCTGGTACTTTCATTTCTAGTTTCCGATAGGAATTGATACTCCTGCATTTACGCCAATTGTGTTTTTATTTACGTGAGCTAAATCGTATAATTGACCTTCGACAAAAACGCTGGCTTTTCCTAGTTTTGTTGAAACTCCTGTGAAGTTTCCGAAAGAAGTTTTTGGGTCGCCAGTTTTATAATTTATATTAGTTGCAACGTAAGGTGTTGTGTAAATGCTTGTGTTTTTTGCAACAGGAACTGTAACTGTCAAAGGTTGAACTCTTAACTGTACAGTTTGAGAATCTTGATTTAGTTTGTTTCGAACCCTAAAACCACCTGATAAACAGGTATCACCATAAGGCATTGAACCTTTAAAATCGATTACGGCACACATAGGTTTGCCGTTAAAAGATGTGCCTGCACCTGTGTATAGACCAAGGCTTCCGTTTCCGACTTTAATACTGTTATCAACCCCAATGGTTGTGAAATTAGGTCCTGCTATATCTTGATAAGTTGCAGCTGATACTTTTGTGTTAATCTTTAAATCCCCAGGCATAAAAACTCCATAGTTGTCCCCTATGTATATATAAAGTAATTTTTCGGGGATTTTTTGCCTATAAACAAGAAAGAAGTTACAAAAAGTAACTTCTTTCTTGCAATTTTTATGTCTTTTATATTTATCCCTCAGCTAATAACTTGTCAGCCAATTCGGTTTCTAATGTTCCGTTTAGGGCTTTGTTTACTTTTTGAAGTTTTTTAGCAATAACTTCCATATTGTCTGTCCAAACGAAGTTTTCGTTTACGTATTGTTCAGCTTTGTTGAAATCTCCATCAACTTGAATTCTAACGATTTCAGCTAACATTTCTTTTGCAATTGGAACAACTTTGTCGATATTAACTAAGATTTTACCGTCTTTTGTAAGTTCATATCCGCCACGTTCTGCGAAGTATTTGTTTTGCATTACTGTACGAACTCTATGCGCTTGTGACATTGTTGGTTTTGATTTTAAGAAGTTGTCAGCCATTGTTGTTACAATGATTTGAAGTCTTTGTTCTTGTGTGTACATACCAAGTTCTGTTAATAAATCAACAAAGGCTAAAGCTCCCATATCAGCTTTGTTTTCTTCGATAATATTTCTGTATTTACCAAGTTTTTCGCTACCTTCTTTTGGTCCTAATGAGTGAGCGTTTTCGTGTCCGATTGTGAACCAATGATCTGCTTCATCCAAGTAATATTTGTGTTGTGATTTATCTAAAATTGCATCAAGTCTTTCTTGAAGTTTAGATTTATCACTAATAAATCTGATTTGTCTATGGTAAACGTTTCTTCTGCCACCGCCAATTGTTAATGATAATTTATCTGAGTTTGGCAGGTTTTCAGCAAGAGTAATTCCGCCTCTGTATTCTCCAACATCACCTGCAGCCATTACCATATCAACGTCAACCATTGTTTGTTGTGCGTCAGCTTCTGCTGAGATTGTTTGTGTGTATTCGTTATTAAATGGCATATTATCCGCTAAAATTTGAAGATATTTTTTTATTTTCATCAAATCTTGTGTGCCTTTTTTATTTACGATACCAACTCTACCACCTAAGAAATCTTTTGGAATTGGTGAAATTCCGTGTTTTTCTAATAGTGCAGATAGCTCTTCGTTTTCTACAATTGTGCCTGTCATTTCATCTTCGTAGTTTTCACGGGTGATTGTGAATTCTAGTGGTGTATCTTGAAGTTCAGCCCATTTTTTATCAGCATAAGCATCAAGCATTGGATCAGGTGTTCTTAGTGCTTTTGCTTGTAGTGATAAATATTCGTTAAAATCTTTGTTTGTTGAGTATTCAGCTGCTCTATTTAGTTCATATGCAACTTTAGAAAAATCGTCTTTGAAATATTCAATGTAATCTACCCCAACTAAGTCTTCAGCTACTCTGATTACAACTGAACGTTGAGTTAAAATACTTCTTACATCATCAATTTTGCCTTCTTTTAACATTCTGATTAAGACATTGTGAAATTCTTCTTTTGAAAGATTTTCAGGATAAACACCTTTTCCTGGTTTTTCGTCAATTCCTTTGATAAGTCTGATTGGGTTAGACATTGTATCAACTGCGTTCACACCTTTTTGAGCATCAAACAGAATTTTTGTTAATTTTGCTTGTTTGTTTTTCTTTGATGCTTCTTTCAAGTATTCTTTTACTGCTAAATTGTGATGACAATCCAGTTGCATATTGATTTTTTCAATAATTTCGGCAGCTTTGCATAAGTGTTTAAGAGCTTTTTTATCACCCTCAGCTAGTGCCAAATATTCTGGTGCATCTGCTTTTAAGAATTTTTTAGTAACTAAATAATCTTTGTGGGTTCTTTTTTCTAATTCTTTCATTGACAAATTCAATTCAAAAGTTTCCATTATAAAGCTCTCCTTATTTAACTGTTGTTATATAAAGATTATATCATATTAAATATTAGACACAATAGATATTATTTTTTTGCTAAATAATCAGCAAGTGGTGTTTTAACTGTTGCATTTAGCATTTTTGAATTTTTGCGTAATTCTTGAGCAACGTATTCCATATTGTCTGTCCATACAAAGTTTTGGTTAACATATCTTTCTGCGGCTTTATAATCGCCATCAATTTGAATACGTATAATTTCTTTTAACATTTTTTGAGCAGTTGGAATAACTTTTTCAATATCAACATAAATGCCGTTTTTTGTGAATTTAACTACACCGTTATCTTCAAAATATTTTGCTTGCATAACTTGGCGTACTCTATGAGCTACATGTGCGTCAGGTTTTGCTTTTAGGTAATTTTGAAGTGCGAAATTAACAAGTAATGCATCACGTTCATCTTTTGTATAAACACCCATTTTCATAAGTTTATCAGTAAAAGCAATTGCAGCCATATCAGCTTTGTTTTCTTCTATGATATTTCTATATTGTCCTAGTTTTTCATTTCCTTCTTTTGGTCCTAGTGAGTGTCCGTTTTCGTGGAAAATTGTGAAATAGTGATAACTATTTGGGTCAAACATAGACTGTTGTTCAGGAACTAAAAGTGCTTGGTATGGGTTGTTTACGTCGTTTTTGTGTAAACGCATTTGTCTATGATAAACATTACGTCTGCCACCACCAATTTTTAGAGATAATTTGTCAGAATTTGGAAGATTTTCAGCTAATGTGATTTTTCCTCTGTATTCTCCCACATTACCTGTAACGGTTACCAAATCAACATCAACCATAGTTTGTAGGTTGTCTTTATTGATAACTTGTTCGTATTCATCAGTGTATGGCATAAGTTTAGCAAGTTCAGGTAATAAATCTTTTGAACCTAAAATAAAATCTGTTCCTTCTTTATTTACGATACCAACTCTTCCTCCGATAAAGTCTTTCGCAATTGGTGTAATCCCGTGATTTGCAAGCAGTGATAACAATTTATCGTTATCAAAAATTGTTTCTGTCATTTTATCGTCGTAATTTTCACGTGTGATTGTAAATTCTAATGGTGTATCTTGTAAAGTTGCCCATTTTTTATCTGCGTAAGCATCAAGCATTGGATCTGCTGTTCTTAATGCTTCTGCTTGATATCTTAAGAATTCATTAAAATCTTCGTTTGTTGAGTATTTTGCAGCTTTTTCTAATTCATCTGCAACTTTAGAAAAATCTTTTTTGAAGTAATCGATATAATCAATGCCTTTTAATTTATCCCCATCTCTAACAACAACACTACGTTGATTTAGTATTTTTCTGACTTCTTCAACCTCACCATCATGAATCATTCTTTCTAAAATGCTGTGAAATTCTTTAACACTTAAATCCCTTGGGTAAACTCCTTTACCTTTTGATTGAGTCATACCCTTTATAAGTGAAATATGGTTAAATTCCATATCTTGCGAAAATGCTCCTTTTTGTCCGTCGAAAAGCTTTTTTGTTAATACGGCATCTTCATTACCCTTTGCGATTTCTTTTTCAAGATATTTCTTGAACGGAATATTGTTTTCATCATCAAGTTTCATATTGATTTCGCCGATAATGTTTGCAGCTTTAACCAAATGTTTTAGAGCTAGTCTGTCTCCGTCTTCTAATTTCTGAAATTCTGGAGAATAATATGATAATAATTCTATTGTTCCAAATCGTTCTTTTGATGTTCTTTCAACAAGTTCATCGTGGGACAAACCTAGTTCATATTTTTGTCCCGCAAACGAAATACTATTAATGGCTGAAATATTGTTTAAATGTGCCATTAAAAGCCCTGATTTATCTATATAATTCGTGTTGTTTAATGTTGCATTTGTTGTTCTGTTAACGTTTTTATAATCAAAATTATTATCAATTTTTGAAATTCTCATATTCTATTTTACCCCTTTTTGAACATGTGATTATAAAACACCTAAAAAATATTTTTGCTATTTATGGTAGGTTTCCCCTTTAATAATTTTGAAAGCACGATAGATTTGTTCAACTAAAATGAGTCTTGCAAATTGATGTAGAAACGTCATTTTTGACATACTCATTTTTAGGTTTGCTCTTTCAGAAACATTTTTTCCAATCCCGCAAGATGAACCGATAACAAAAACGATTTCCTGAACTCCATCGTGGGTAAGGTTTTCGATTTTTTGAGCAAATTCTTCGCTTGAAAATTGCTTTCCGTTGATTTCCATTGTGATTACAAAATCAAGGGGCTTGATGTTTGATAGAATTTTTTCACCTTCTTCTAAAAGGATTTTGTCTATCAAATTTTCATCTTTAATTTCAATAGGGTTTAACTCCAAAATGGAAACAGATGCATAAGGGGTAAGACGCTTTAAAAATTCGTCGATACCATCTTTTAAAAATTTTTCTTTAATTTTTCCTAATGCAATTATTTTAATTTTCAATTTTAGTATTATCGCTTTCTATGTAAATTGATTGAGATGGGAAGGCAAAATCAATTCCTGCTTGCCTGAATCTTTTAACAACTTCTTGGATAAATTCGCCACGGACTAGTGTGAATTTGTCAAAAGCACCGTGTTTAACATATCCTCTGAATTTAATATTTATTGAGCTACTTGCAAGAGTGTCAACATAAACTTTGCAATCTTTGTGTAAGTCTTTATGTTCTTCTGCAATTTCTTTTAAAATGTTGATTGCTTCTTGAATCTTTTCATCACTTGTAGAATAAGTAACTCCAAAAACTTCATTGATAAATCGTTTTTTAGCGTTAGAAACATTCGTTACAACTGATTTTGCAGTAACACTATTTGGGATATTTATTAAGAAATTATCCAAATCACGAATTTTTGTAGAACGGATATTTATCTCTTCAACAGTTCCTTCAATTCCTGAAACTTTGATATAATCGCCGACTTTATAAACTTTATCTGATATAACTTCAACACTACCAAAGATATTAGCTAAGGCACCTTGTGCCGCCATACTGATTGCAATACCACCAATACCAAAACCTGCAATAATAGATGATACTGAGTATCCTTGGCTTTGTAAGAAACTTGTTACAGCAAAGAATATGATTAAAGCTTTTAAAAGTTTTACAATAATTGGTAAAAATCTTAGCAGAGCAGTGTGAGTATCGTTCTTTTCTAGTTTATTTTTGATTTTGTTGTTGATAAAGTCTAAAACCTTAAAAATTACATAAATTATGATAAGGTTTATGCCAGCTTCAATTAAAAGTTTTTGCCAAGTTTCCATTCTCAATTCTCCTGTGTTTTTCTTAATTATAAAATATAAACCTCAAGAAAAAAGTCT
>JAZSDA010000057.1:0-9695 GCA_045530955.1 Candidatus Gastranaerophilaceae bacterium | reverse complement strand
CAAAAAAGCTGTATAGAAAAAAACCTGCCAAAAATCAAAAATTTATCTGTATGGAAAAAATCAATTTGTTTTTCATCTGTCATATTATGTATGTCTTCAAAATCAAGTTATCGTATTCCCTTAAAAGTAATACTAAAAGTAGAAGATAAAAAATAAAAAATTGTCTTCTATTTTTTTTCTACCTTTCGGGGTACGAAAACGCATATTTATATTGTAAGGGTTAAAACCTTACAAAATAAATCAACTAACTAACAAATATATAAAAAATAAAGAAAGGAACTAAAAATTATGGTAAAAGTACAAATCACACAAATTCTTACAAATATGATGGAAGGAAAAATCAGTTACTACTACACAATTCAAAACGATAACAAACCAGTAGATTGCGGATACTTTGATTGTCCATTAACTTACTACGAAAAAGTTAATACAGAAATCAACGCTAAAACAGATATGGAAATAGATGTTGAAATTATCAGAAGGGCTTTCAAAAACAGATATGACAGATTCCAGATTTTCATTAATGGCGAAAATGTAACACCTGAAAGAAAACCTATGAATGAAGAAATTCGTGAAGAACTTCAAAGAAAAGACTACACACTTGATGAACTGTTTGAACTGTTAGAAACAGAACAAAACATTTTTAAAAAGGCTTCTGGCATTGTAAGAATCACAGCAAAGTTTAAAACAATCGTTATAAATGAACTAATAACAAAGAAATTTGAAGATATGGAAGCCAGTTACAAGGCACCAGCAATACACTAAGAAAGGGGTAAATCATTATGAAGAAAAAGATTAAAATTCAATTTCCAATATCAAAAGAAATCAACGGGGTTATTTACAGGGGAGCAAAGACTTCCCTGATGACTACCGAACTTGCAAAAATCGGTATTGATGAAGAAAATCCATTTATCAACATTGAATATGATGAATATGCAAAACGTATAGTAATTACGCCAGTTGAATAATTTTCTAACTTAAACAATTTTTAAAAAACATACTAACTAATAAATAAATATATAAGGAAAGGAAACTTTTAATTATGAATATGAAAAATAAATTACCTGATGACCTTAAATGGTCAACTTACACAAGACTTCCACAAATCCCTGTAACAAAAGAATATGACGCAAGTGACAAAGGCGTTTTTAGTCTTGAATATAATAAAAAGACTGACAGCTATGAAAGAAAAATTATTTGTGAAGCAATTAGTATTTCAATGATTAACACTGACCGTAGCAATGATGAAGAAATTGTTGAAGTTCAATTTTTAAACTATGCACAAGGAAAGCCAGAAGTTAAATCAATCCAAATGCCTTCTAATGTACTTGTAGAAGCAGAAGGACTTAAACAGGTTCAATCAAAGGGCTTTAATATTAGAAACGTACCTGGTTACAAAAACTTTATGATGGTTGTAAAGATTGCACTTAATACACTTGTTCGTGAAAACGTTGCTAATCCTAACACAAAACGTTATTACGGTTCCAGACATTACGGCTTTGAAATTATTGACGGCGGTTATAACTATAATAACTTCGTTGGTATTGATTCACCTATTATTCCAAATACTTCATTTGATGAACTTGGAAAAGTATTATTTGCTTCAAAGGGTGACATTAAAGGTGAAAAAGAATTTCTTGACTGGGTAAGTAAAGACAGCAAATGTGAAATAGTATATAAACAAGTTGTTGCTTGTGCACTTATGGGCGTTACAAAATCATTTCTTGGTAAACTTGTTGATAATCCAGTTGTGGAAGTTGTTTCACCATCTTCATCAGGTAAAGGCTTTTTTGACCACATTGTTCAAAAATGTTGGGGCAAAATCAACGATGAAAAAGGCATATCAGTTTCTTCTGGTTCATCTGCAGCAGGTCTTTCACCTTTTAACGATAGACTTTATATGTTACCTGGACAAATTGCAGATATTCAAGACTTCATTAAAAGATACGGCATTGAAGCAGTTGGCAGTATGATTTATGAACATACAAACGCAAACAATACAGTAAAAGCACAATCAGACAGACAGATTTCAAAATTCAATTATTCTTGGAAAAATGTCCTTATGATGTATGCAGAAAAAGAAGACCTTATGCAACAAAAAGACGGTGTTTCTTCCCGTATCGTTCACTTAAAAACAGGTTTAAGACGTCCAACAGATACAGTACAGGGCGAAAAGATTTCACAACGTGATTTTGCGGAAATAGATAAAAAACAACACGAAACTTATGGTGTTCTTGGTCCTGAATTTGTAAGAAAGATTCGTGAATATTTCAAAGGTCATTCAATCCACGCTGAATATAGTGAAGTATTTAAAATTTATGAAAAAACTTTAAAAACCACTTCAAAAAATGCAGCAATCTATGCACTTATTGAATACACTTACAACCTTGCTTATGACTTTGGTCTTCTTCCTGAAAGATGGGGCAAGATGACGATAAAAGACAACCTTTCAAATTATGAAAAGGCTGATGAAATTTCAACAGATGAAGAAGTTTATAATCTTATTCGTGACAGGGTTCTTACACAAACAAGTTCTTATATTGACGCTGGTATTAAATTAACACAAGGACAATATCAAGAACGTGAAGAAGAAAACAAGGCAGTACGCGGAAGAATTAAAATAGATGAAATTGATGGCGTTAATTACAAATTTGCTATTATTCCAAAAGACATCTTTAACGCTAACATTGCTGACCTTATCAAAAAACACAGTCTTCAAACAATGCGTGTAAATCCTAAAAACTGGGTTGAAAACGGCTGGCTTCTTCCAGATTCACGCGGCAGAAGTGACCACGACGGCACAAACATCACACGTGAATATGACAAGTCTAACGATATGAAACGCACAAAAGAAAGATGTTACTGGTTAGTTCTTCAAAACCTTGACGCAATTGAAAGTGCAGAAGACCTTGAAGAATTTGCAGAAAGAACACTTTCAGAAATAGATAAAAGAAACGGCAAAGTTGTTGAATTTAACAATAAATGGTTCGGTGAAAGAACTGACGGACTGATGGACATTCCTGCTGGTTTAGATAATTTAGTTGAAAAATAATAAACGTTTAAGAAGGCAAACGCCTTCTTTTTTTTTATGCCTTGGCTCGTACCAGTTTTAAATTTTTCAACTGTCATACTTTAAATATAAGGAGGAATAAAATGGCAACAAAAAACACGGAAAAAACTGGGAAAATTTCCAGAAAAAACAACAAGAAAACTAATAAACAACCATTTGAATTTGGAAAACTTTTGACTGCGTTAATCGTCGGATTTTTTCTAATAAATTTTGAAGCAATTGTTATTACATCATTTGTTTTAATGTTTACATTTGGCGATTTAACACCGCTTTCGGAAATGATTATAGGAACATTTTCAGTCATTACAATAGTAGTTTCTGCAACTGTTGGTTTCTATCAATGGAAAACAAAAACACTTAATTTAATAAAACTTAAAAAGTTCCTTGGACTTTCTATCACAAATCAAGATTTAAACGAAAATAATCCAGAAAATTACGAAGATTTTCCAAATGAAGACAATTCAGTGGGTTAATTATCAAACAAAACAAGAAAGGAAAAAATTATGAAATCTTTACAGAAATTATTAGAACTTATCATTGAAAACTGGTCACAAATAGTTATTATTTTGACCCTTCTTCTTACAATCTACACAAAACTTAAACAGTTTATTATTGATTGGAAAAACAAAACAGAAGAAGAAAAGAAACAGGCAGAAGAAGAAGCATTTGAAAAGGCAGTTGAAACTGCTAAAAAAGCCCTTGCTGATTACATTCTTATTTTAGTTTCCAAAGCAGAAATTGATTGGCAATCAGAAGAAGGAAAACTTGGCAAAACCAAACGTGCACAAGTTATTGAACAAATCTATGAAAAATATCCAGTACTTGAACAAGTAGCAGACAAAAAAGAATTACTTTCTTACATTGATTCCTTAATAAATGACGCACTTAAAACAGTTCGTGAAGAACTAAGACAACCAGCGAAAACATTAGAAGAAAAAATTATAGAAGAAACAGAAAAAGAAATAGAAGGTGATAAAGATGGCATTAACAGCACAACAAACTAAATTTATTAATGATATTCTTCCATTAATTCAAAAATATGCACCAAAATACGACATTCTTCTTCCTGGTATTGTACTTATGCAAGCAGTTAAAGAATCTAATTTTGGAACCAGTGAAAAAGCAAAAAGACACAATTATTTCGGTCTTAAATACCGCCCTAATCGTTGTCCGTCATCTAATGGAACATTTACTGATGATTCAAAAGAACAGAATTCAGACGGAAGTTATAGGGAAATAAAAGATAGATGGTTCACTTTTCCAGATATGGAATCAGGTGTAAAAGGCTATTTTGACTTTGTTAATATAAAAAGTTATGCAGAACTTAAAAAGGAAACTAATCCAGAAAAATATCTGAAAGTTTTGGAAAAAGTTAAATATTTCACAAGTCTTTCTTATGTTAAAACAGCACTTGAAAAATATTATGAATACGGATTTGATAAATATGACAAAGTTTCAGCAGTATCTTCCGTGTTACCTTCCACAACACCAAAAACAAGCGAAATTTCTTCACAAATTTCTGGGGAATTTTCTAATAGTCCTCTTATAACATATAAAAACATAGCACCGCACAAAACAAGTCCAAGAAATCACAAAATTGATACAATAACAATTCACTGTTATGTTGGACAGGTTACAGCAAAACAGGGCTGTGATATGTTCGCAAAAACTTCCCGCAGTGCTTCCTGCAATTATGTAGTAGGAAAAGACGGTTCAATTGGACTTTGTGTAGACGAAAAAGATAGAAGTTGGTGCAGCAGTAATGCCGCAAATGATAACAGGGCTATAACAATAGAAGTTGCTTCCGATACAGTCACGCCTTACAAAGTAACAAATGAAGCACTTAATGCACTTGTTGAACTTTGTGCAGATATCTGCAGAAGAAATAAAATAAAAAAATTACTATGGAAAGGTGATAAATCTTTAATTGGTCAAGTTGATAAACAAAATATGACCGTTCACAGATGGTTCGCCGCAAAGGCTTGTCCTGGTGATTATCTTTATAATTTGCACGGAGAAATTGCTGAAAGGGTTAATCAAAAACTTGGACTGGGTCAAGTTATCATAAAAGAAAATAAAGAAGAAAAAACACCAGAAATTTCTGTAAAAATTCCAGAAAAAACAGGTATTAAATACATTGTTCAACGTGGTGACACTTTAACAATAATTGCTAAAAAGTTTTCTACAACAATAGAAAAGATTGCAGAAATAAATCAGATTGCTGACATTAACAAAATAAGAACAGGACAAACGTTAATTGTAAGAACTGACTATGAAAAAAAGACAGTCAAAACAAGGGGTTCAAATTTAAATGTTAGAAAGGGACCATCTGCAAATGAATCAATAATTGGAAAGTTAAGAAACGGAAGCAGCGTCAATATACTTGAAAAAGTAAATGAAGTATGGTCAAAAGTTGAAGTAAACGGCTTAGTTGGTTATGTTTGCAGCAGTTATTTAAATTAAAAGTTATCGTGATTGTTCAAAATTCATATTATTTATGTAAGGAAAGGCAAAGAAAAGCCTTTCTTTTTTCTTACCTTTCGGGGTACGAAAACAACATACTATAAATGACTAACAAAAATATATTTAAAAAATGAAAGGAATAACTACTATGAATGCAGAACAATACTTACAAATGAAAAAAGAAAATTTACTGAAAAAATATGGAAGAATTTCAAAGCCACTTATGAAACAAATCTATAAGGAAGCCTATGAAAAATTTGGAAGACCTGAAACCAAATCACTTGATGAACTTATTTCTGATAATAAAAAGATTTGTGATATGTCAAAAGATACATTTGTTTCTGAAATATCTCTTGAATGTGTTCTTAATTCTGATGAAATTCTTTATATGGAAGAAGAAACCATTTCAAAACCTTATAAACACACAAGAATTGATATAGAAAAAGGACCAGAAGAAGTAAATCTGGCATATATCAAAGACGATGATGATAACAGATAACACAAAGGGCTGCAAAGCCCTTTTTTAATGCAAAACTGTCATACTATTTTTGACAGGTAGTCTTTTTCATAAATTTTCTCTTTCTTGTATTGGGTGGGCTTCGGTCCGCCTTTCTTTGAATTATAAAAATCATACTAATTATGAGGTGAAAAATATGGAACAGAAACAAAGCAATAAACACCCTTTGTTCATATCAAAAGCAGAATGTAAAACACCAGAAGATTTTGCCCGTTATGAATATGAACAAGAACTTCGTAGGAAAGGACAAAAGAAACAGGTTGAAAATATGAAAAAACGCAAGAAAATGATGGAAGACCTTGACGAAATGCTTGGCTATTCTTTTGATGAATTGAAAAAGAAAAAGAACCTGAATGCACAGCAAGAAATGCTTTTGTCGCAAATGATTGAAGCAAGGAACGGCAACACAAAAGCGTTTGAAAGTATTCGTGACACTGCTGGTGAAAAACCTAAAACAGATATTGATATGAATGCAAATTTTGAAGCGTTGAAAAATATGCAAGACATTGCAAAAATGATGTTAGGAAAGAAAGACGAATGAATTTCACAAAAAAGCAACTGGCTTATTTACAGTGTGACGCTTTTAGGGAATTCTTGGAAGGGACAACATTTAGCGGGAAGACATTTACTACAATGTTCAAAATGCATTTCAAAATTATAACTTCACCATATCAAGAACATTTAATAATTGCTTCCACAAAAGGACAGGTAGAAAAGAACCTTTTGGGCGATGTTGATGACCCTGATTCATATCTTTATTTTTTCAAAGGTGTTTCTACATATTATCCATCTGGTCACGGAAATAAAACCTCTGCTTACCTTTCTATCAAATGTGTATCTGGTAAAAACATAATACATAAAACTGTTTATATAATGGGTGCTGATGACGCTTCTGCTTTATCCCGTGTCCGTGGTATGAACAGACTTGGCTGCGTTTATATTGACGAATTAAATAAATGTAATTATGAAACAGCACAAGAAGCGTTAATGCGTGCTAATGAATGGGGGTGCGGTTCTTTAAACCCTGATGACCCTAACAAAAAGATTTATGAAATTGTTAATAAGTCAAGACCACTTCCAGAATGGGCAGATGATGTTCCTAATGAAATAAAGTCATTACTGACAGGACCAAAACAAAACAACTGGGTTTATTGGCATTTTAATTTTAATGATAATCCTGCTTGCACTGATGAAGTAGTTAATAACAAAAAGGCTATGTATGTGGAAGGTTCACAAGCATATAATTCAATGATACTTGGACTAAGAACCAAAAACGAAGGCTTAATTATAACTGCTTTCAATAATAAAAATCATATTATTAATAAGGACGAAATTAAAAAACATAAATTTGTTAAGTTTTCTGCTGGCATAGATACTTCTTATTCATCAAAAACAGATGACAAACTTACTATTGAATTTATGGGAATTACAAACGAACATAAATGCGTTGTATTGAAAGAAATGTGTATAAATAACAAAGACCTGCCTGAAAGCAAAAAGGTTTATGCTTCTGATTTTGTCATAATGGTTGAAGATTTTTTGGAAAAATGTCAGAAAGAATACGGATACGCACAATATATTTATATTGATAACGCTGATTCAAATACGATAGGTGAATTTAGAAAATATGCAAGAAATCACGGAACAAGATTCACATATTGCGAATGTAATAAAAAGAAATATGACGTAAAGGCAAGAAATAGAATAGTCAACAGTTGGTTCAAAAATAATGATTTATTTGTTTCGTCAGAATGTAAAAATTTAATTGATGAATACAATTCTTATGCATATGACGATAAAGGCGACATAATTCCAGCAAATGACCACAGTATTGACGCTTTCAATTATAGCTGGACGGCATTATATAAAACTATGATAGGACAAAGTTATTATAATAGCGAGGAATAATAAATGAATATTATAACAAATGTATATGAATGGGTTAAAAAAGTTTTATTTAATCTAAGAAAGATAAACAAAACGGAAAGTGAAGAAGTTCCAAGCATTCAAGAACATATTTCACACGCTGGCTTTTGTTTTCTTATGGAAGTAATAGCAAGAAATGATATTGTTGAAATTTGTAATACTGCAAGTCAGTTAAAGCAAGGACAAAATTCATTCTGGGCTTCTGTTGAACCTTCTGATGAAATTTTCCTGATTTCTTCTGGTAAGGTTCCTTTAATTATAAATAAACTTACTGACATAACAAACGAACTAATGACAGGCGTAGAAATTAATGACAAAGAAACGCAAAAAGAATTTGATTTGATGGATAGGACATTAAAAACAAAGGTTAATACTATAAAAGCATTAAAGAAAGTTCTTCTTGTTGGTGATGGTGCATTCTTTTTATATGTTAGAAAAGGACAAATAAAATACAAGTTTCTTGCTGGTCGCAATGTTGATTATGTTTATGATTCATTTGGTGAACTTCAGGAAATCATCGCTTTGAAATCCTATGAAGAAAAAAGCGGAAATTATCTTTTAAAAGAAAGATATGGAAAAGGATTTATCAAATACGAACTTTATAACGAAGCAGGCGGACGTGTTCCACTTTCAAAGATTCCAGAAATAGCAGATTTGCAAGATATTGAATTTAAAGACGAAAGCGGCGAATATATTGACCAAATATTTGCAATAAAATTCCAAGTGTATGACAGCGACAAATATGAAAACCGTGGCGGTTCTATTTTTGAAAATAAACTTGATTATCTTGATGCACTTGATGAAATCCTTTCAATGCGTGAAACAGATTTAAGAAATTCACGCGGAAGGGTTCTTTTGCCTTCTATCTTTATAGCACGTGATGAAAACGGAAGAATCAAGACAAAGAAAACTGTATTTAATACATATTTTGAAACAGGTGTAACTGATACGGAAAAAGCAAAGATTGAAACAATTCAATTTGATATTCGTTCAGATGAATATAGAAAAACAGAAGAAGATATGGAAGATCACATTTATGCTGGTATTATTGACAAATCTTCATTCACGCACGGTGCAACTGTAAATAATACAGAAATAGCAATTCAAAATGAACAAATTACAATAAAAACAAGTAATTCAATCAAAGTAGCAATACAAGAAACTATTCCAGAACTTATTTACGCAATACTTTATCTTCAAAATCTTATCCAGGGTAAATCCTTAAATATTGAAAAAGAAGATATTAAAGTAAACATTGAAGAATATGGAAATCCTTCTTTTGAAACACAAGTTGAAATGATGGTAAAACTTAACGGACTTATTCCAGATTATGAACGTCTTAAAATCTTCTATGGTAATACTAAAACAGATGAAGAAATTAGAAAAATTTGTGAAGATTTACAGAAAGAAAAGACTGGTTTAAATTTTAAAGATATAAATAAAGCATATTTACAACAGCAAAGAAAAAATACAGAAAATATTGAAGAAAATAAGGAAGATAAGACAGCTTAAAAGGCTGTCTTTTTTTACATCTAAAAAGGTCCGTAAAAATCATACTCCTTTTATAAATAAAAAAAATATATAAAGGAGAACGATATGAAATCATTAAAAGAAGTATTATTTGAAGAATTAAAAAGCAAAGAATCATTTGAAATTCCTACAAAGTTACTTGAAAAAATGTTAGGAAATGAAAAAGAAGAATTTTTAGAAAAGATTAAT